>JALSTC010000251.1 GCA_026983935.1 Ardenticatenia bacterium | reverse complement strand
GCCGCAGGTCAACGTCAGCCAGCGCGTGATCGTTGTCCACCTGCCGGATGACGAAGAAAGCCGCGAGGAGTTCGGGGAAGATGCCGGGGTGCTTTATGCCGTGGTCAACCCCCAGGTCAGCCGCGCCTCTGAGGAAATGGTGGACGGCGTGGAAGCCTGTCTGTCCATCCCCGGCTATTTTGGGACGGTCTCCCGCCACGAGTCGATCATGGTCAAAGGGCAGGATCGCAATGGCAAAAAGATTCGCATCAAGGCGAAGGGCTGGCTGGCCCGCGTCTTTCAGCATGAGATTGATCACCTGAACGGCGTCCTGTTCATTGACCGCGCCTCGGAGCTGTGGAAGGAAGCACCGCCGGAAGAAGCCGGCGAGTCACAGCCGCTGAAGGTCTCCCACGTCGAATAGGCATCACCATTCGGCGGGCAGCTTGTCTGTTTTCGTAAAATCGGCTATTAATCAGTTATTGATCCGGCCAGATTCTTGGGAGGAGCAGATAGATGAGCGTGAAGGTCACCTGGTTGGGCCATGCTGCGCTTGCGCTGGAGATTGACGGCACGAAGGTGCTGGTAGACCCCTTCCTGACCGGGAATCCACTGGCTGCAGCAGACCCCGATACAATCGAAGCAGATGTCATCCTGCTGACGCACGGGCACGGCGACCACGTCGGTGACACGGTTGCCATTGCCAGGCGCACCGGCGCGAAAGTCATCGCCAACAACGAAGTCTCGATCTGGATCGCCAATCAGGGCGTCAAAGATACGCATGGCATGAACCCCGACGGCGCTTACGATTTTGGCTTCGCCCGCATCGCGCTGACTATCGCCTTCCACAGTTCCAGCATGCCCGATGGCTCCTACGGCGGCGAACCAAACGGCATCCTGATCACGACCAAAGAAGGCAAGAAACTTTACCTTGCCGGGGATACATCCCTGTTTTCCGACATGCGCCTCATCGGCGAGAAGCGGATTGACCTGGCCGTACTGCCCATTGGCGGCAACTACACCATGGGGCCGGACGAGGCGCTGCAGGCGGTCAAATTCATTCATCCGAATGCCGTCCTGCCCATCCATTACAACACCTTCCCCGTGATTCAGGCCGACGTGGTGGACTGGGCACGGCGTGTGCACAACGAAACCCCCAGCAAGGTCATCGTCGTTGATCCCGGCGGAAGCTTTGAGGTCTGACGGACAACGCCTCTCGCTGCGGCAAGATCATACCGACAAACAGGACGGCCAGACACAGCCGCCCTGTTTTTGCTCCCCACAACAGCCTCCCCCCTCCCCAAAGAATTAGTAATCACTAATGAAAAATTGATAATCCCTATTGACAGGGCAAAATATTTGATATAAAATTAATTTATATGAAAAAACAAACGGAAAGACAAGGCATGCTCAATATTGTTCTGGTGGTACTCATCGTTTGGGCAGTGCCTGTAGCCCTGATATTCCTGCGCATGCGCATCTATGCCCGCGCCATGATGCGAACCGCGCCGGCATCCGAACGCCCGGCTTCCTATCCGACCGGGTCGCCAGGGATTGACTGGAATGCGCTGGAAAGCGAGCTGGCCTCCTGCATGTCACAGAGTCCTGTCATGGAAGCTCCCGCCCCGTTTGACAGCGACCAGCCGGAAGGCCCCTGCCCGCTGTGCATCCCGAATGATCCCTATCAGGCTCTGGAGACACCCTGCCTGAACTGACCGGCACTCTGTGAGCGGGCATATGGGGTTGGGCCGCATGGCCCGGCTATGCCGCCTGATTCTACACGGCATCGGCGTGACCGGTGCCGTTTTTTCATTCATACCCGCACCGGGCTGCAGCCGGGCAGGGCAGTTTGCGCGAGATGCATATTCGGGCTATAACGAACAAGCGACATTTGTTATTATTGTTTTGTTATAAGCATGTAGTCTCAGTTCAGTCTATTGGCGCTTTTTCCAACTCACATACAACCAACTTCGCTCTTTTGTGCTCTAATAAAAAAAGACGAAGGTCTGCAATACGGTTTGTCAGTCTGGGCCTGCACGCAATCCATAGTTCAGGGAGCGAAAGTTTCCGAATATGACAAAGAAACCAGAGAAGAGCGATTGGGTAAGCCTGCGTGCCGCAGCGGAGATTCTGGGCGTGCATCCCGCCACCGTCAGGAACTGGGCCGATCGGGGGGATATCCCCTCACGGCGTACCCCCGGCGGGCACCGCCGCTTCCGCCGTCAGGACCTGGAGCAGTGGGTCGAATCGCGCCAGTCTCCACCACCCGCCGAAGTGCAGATGCTCGTCCAGAATATGTTGGGACAGACCCGCCTGCGCATCAGTGACGGCGATATGCGCCGCCTGACATGGTACGAGAATATGGATGAAGAAGCCCGTGAAACGCTGCGCATGAAAGGGCGGCTGATTCTGGAAACGCTGCAGAATTACCTGGCCGAACCAGCCGACTCGCCGGAGAAGTCCCGGCAGGTGCGAGAACTCGGTGAAGACTACGCCCAGTTCTTGATTGATCAGGGGCTGTCGCTGACCCAGGCGCTGGAAGGCTTCCTGTTCTTTGATGATTTCCTGCATGAATCGGCGCTCAATATCGCCGGCTTGACCAGCTCACGTGCCTCCACCGAATGGCTCACGCTGCTGCGGCAGGTGCGCAGTTTCTCCAGCGAGATGCTGCTCTGCCTGGCGCAGATCTATGAGAGACAGGAGTAACAGGGCCACCCGATGCCTGTCCATCTGCTTCGCCGCTGTGGGTGCTGGTTCAGCCTGATTCTTCTGCTGGCGGCCTGTGCCCCATCACAGCGGGCGATTCCAACCGTTTTTGTGCTGCCGTCGCCCACGCACACCCCCGTCCCCACGGTCGTCGCCCCGACGATCACGCCGCTGGTCATCACACCGCCGCCTGTCCTGCCCACCGCCACCCGGATCACGGCCACCCCCACCCTGACGTTCACCCCGACCCCGCGCCTGATTGCTGTGGACGGTCTGGATAGTTCGGTGCATACGGTCCTGCTGCCGCGCCATGAGAACTGCCTGCCGCAGACGGCCATCGCTCGCGCTGTGGTGCGCAGTGTGGCCCCGCTGGAGGGCGTCTGGCTGAACTGGGCTTATGTGGGGCGGCTCTCCAGCCGTCCGGGGACGGCCATGGAGCAGGCGGCAGACGGAACATGGACTGCCGAACTGGGGCCGTTTGAGCGCGAGGGGACGGTCAGCTACTGGGTGGTGGCACAGGACACCAACGGCGCAGAGGCGATCTCCGACACCGCCACGCTGACGGTCGTCGAGTGCACCGTGGATACGCCCACACCGCTGCCCACCGTCGGGCCTATCCCCACGGCAACGCCCGAATACGGCGAGGCCCTGAGTGTGCATGCCCTCGATCAACTGATCTATGTGGAGCACAATACGCCGACGACGGTCGATCTGGCATGGGAAGGCGGGGTCGGGCCGTATACCATCGATCGCATCACGCGGCCCGCACATGGTACGCTGAGCGGCGTCGGGCCCACACGGGTCTACATGCCGGACAGCGGCTACATCGGCCCGG
>JALSTC010000250.1 GCA_026983935.1 Ardenticatenia bacterium | reverse complement strand
GAATCATGTCAATATTGGGTTCGGCGGTCAGTTTACCACTGATCTGATTCACCAGCCGCTCGCGTGTGGCAAGCTGTTCGCTGCGTTCCAGCAAGCGGATCATTTCCAGGGTGGTTGCCAGGCGGGAGGTCAACTGTCTTGCCATCTGGCGGGTATTTTCGGTCGCCTGCTCCGGCGCGATCCGCCACTCCACCGCGCCGATGACTTCACCGCGGGCACTGATCGGCGCAGCCAGTATGGCGTACCCCCCTTCCTGCGGCGGGCTGACCACGACATCCCGGCGGCGAGCGGCTTCCCGCTGCCATTCGCTCCATCCGGCGGCCCTGCCATTGTCTGGTGCAGGCCCGGCGACGGCATCCATCTTGCCCTGACGGCCTGTACTGTAGAGCAGTTCCTGCCAGGCCTGGCGGGCCAGCAGTCGGTTCAGGCTTTCCGTTTCTCTGGCGCGCCGCCGGGCTTCTTCGAACAGCCGGGCGTTGTCAATGGCGACGGCCAGTTGGGCGGCCAGCGTTTCAAAAATGCGCTGCTGGTCGGCGGTAAAAGCGTCGGCCTGCTTGCTCTGAATATCCAGCGCACCCAGAACACGGTTACCACGCATCAGCGGCAGTGCCAGTTCGGCGCGTGTATCTGGCAGGAATTCGTTTCTGCGGTGCACACGGCTGGTCGAGGTGTCGCGGGCGACGACCGGCTGCCCGTGCTCGGTGACCTGGCCGATCACGCTGAGGCTGCCGACGGCGAGCTTGTGTCCGCGCTGCAGCAGCAGGCGGCCTGGTTCGCCGGTGCTCGCGATGAGTTCTGCATATTCCCCGGCAGGGTCGACAAGGAAGACCTGTGCGTGATAAACGGCAGGGAAGGAGTCGACGATCAGATTCACGGTGCGATCCAGCAGCGCGTCAATGTCCTGGCCTGCCTGCAGTGCGGACATTTCCCGTCCAATGGAGACGGTCAGTTCGACATCGCGCGTGCGTTCTTTGACGCGCTCCTCCAGACCCTGGATGGCTTCGCGCAGATGAGAGGCCATGATGGTGAAGGTATCAGCCAGCATACCGATTTCATCCTGGCGCTCGGTTTCCGGAACCCGGATGTCGAAGTCGCCATCGGCAAACTGGCGGGCAGTATAAGTCAGGGCGATCAACGGCACGACCAACTGACGGTTGATCACGAGGATCAGGAAACCCGTGACCAATAGAGTGATCATGAAAATCGGGGCAACTGTGGCAAGCAGACTGAGTATAATCGGCATGATGACCGATTCAACCGGCACTTCGGCCACGATTACCCAGCCCAGGGTTTCCACAATGAAATAGCGCCCGATGACGTCTTCCGGTTCCGTTCCCCAGTTGCGCTGGTAGCGCGTACTGCCGGTGTTCACCATTTGTTGGATATCCACCTGCCGCACAGTGGGTGTGATGCCCGGTGTGTGAGCCAGCAGCCTGCCTTCCCCATCGGTCAGAAACAGGTACTCTGCCTGCAGAAAGCGTTCGGTCGCTGCACTCTGCTGTACGGCGCTCAAGGGCTGCCCCAGCACCTGATTGGCATCCAGCGTGAAGATCAGATAGCCCAGTGGTGTTTCGCCGCGTGTGAAGATGCGGCCTGCCTCCAGAGTCATATTGCCGGTCTGCGGATCGGCATAGGGGGGGAGTATGAAGGCATTATCCGGCGAGGGTGCGTTTTCCTGAATCCAGAGGTATGCCGGATGTGCTTCCTGAGACGGCATCAGGATGCTGGGCGTTGTCCGGGGCGCGCCGACCTGTAACAACAAATGTCCATCCGGGCTTAGTAGCCGGACGGCACGGTATACGGCATGTTCTTGCAACAGATCCCCCATTGTTGCGAGGAGCGGCCTGGCCAGGCTGGGAGCAACGGTCGCCTCCGGATTGTCATAGATGGTGCGTGTGTAGGAGAGAGTCTGCGAGTAAAGCAGCGACTCTTCGGTCGAATTGAAGACCTCAAGCTCCACGCTGTCCAGACTGTTGTTCAGGAAAGTCGCAGCGATGGTGAGGTCGCGATCCAGCGTGGCTTCCACCCCTGCTACAGTGTCTGTGTAGCGCGTCAGCAGTTCCATTGCCGTCAGGAGTGTCAGCGGGATGGAGACGGCCACGATCATTGCTACCAGCAGTTTGGAGCGGACGGACAGGTCCTGCGCACGCGAATAAAGTCGCCCCAGCCATGAACGTGGATTCACGATGCGCCTCCCTCATGGGTTTCATGATTGTCGGCGGGTTCGGGTATTTCGGCTGCGTCGTCGTAGAGTTCCAGATGGATGTGGGTCTGTGTGCTGCCCAGGGCCGTCTTGAATTCTTCTGCTGCCAGCGCAAGCAGGTCGTTCAGATGGGCCACACTCTGCAGCCGACCTGAAACGGCGCTGACCTGCTGCTCGCGGTACGCGAAGGCCTGCGTCTGCTCGACCAGGCGGGCATTGTCCAGTGCCAGTGCCAGACGTTCGGCACTCTGCGTCGCCAGTTCAAGCAGGCGGGGCGGCGGTTCTTCCTCACGAGCGATCTGGAACTCAAGCGCGCCCAGGACTTCGCCGCGCAGTTTAAGCGGGATGCTGAGCACGTAGCCCTCTGCTGTTTTCTCTGTGATAACGTCGCCGACTTTCAGAGCGCGGTCAATAGTGGGCGGCATATCTGCTGCCGGAACAGGTTCCTCCGCATCAGGCGGCAGATCAAAGCCGACGACATGCGAGCGTTCTTCCAGAAAGCGCCGCCAGACGCCGCCCGTAATTTCCCGCCGCAGGAGACGGATTTCTTCATCTGCCCGCCGGGCCTGTCTGTCGAGGCGCTCGTTTTCTTCACGGCAGCGCTGCAGGTCTTCCGCCAGATAGATGCTGCGGATGCTGATGCCCAACTGTCTGCCCAGGGCGCTCATCGTGTCAATGGAAGTGGGCGAGAATGTGGTGGCAGAGACGCTCTGCATATCAATGATGCCCACCATGTCAAACCCTGCCATGATTGGCAGAATAAGCTCTGACTGGGTGCTGGGCTGAAATTCGCTTCGCAGATGGGCCATATCGGTGGCCCGCACGAGCATGGGAGAGCCGTTCTGGAAGACCTGCACCAGCGGCGAACTGCTGCTCAGGGAGACCGTCCGCCCCTGAATCAGCGCACGCTGCGCGCCCAGCCCTGTGCCGCTGATCAGGCGCAGCAGACCGGGATTGTCCCGGTCGCGGAGGAATATCTGCGTTTGCTGCAGGTCGAGCACCTCATGAAGCAGGAAGCTGAACTCATCCAGAAAGGATTTCAGGTCTTCCTGCGGCATGATCTGTTCGCTCAGTGCCAGGCCGGTCTGCAGTTGGCGATCAATTTCCATGTATTGACTGAAAAGATCGCCGAATTCTCTGGCAAACAGCCACTCAACCATCCCGAAGAAGATGATCAGCACCACGGCAGGCAGCGGGGTTGTAAGAGGATTTACAGGGCGCAGCATGATGTGGCGCTCGACCAGCGCAACGATGAAAGCGCCAAGCGCGGTCAGGGCTGTGATGATGAGCACATCCCGGCGGCTGAGCAGCACGCCGGCGACCAGCACGGG
>JALSTC010000249.1 GCA_026983935.1 Ardenticatenia bacterium | reverse complement strand
TTTTCCCGGCCTCCCGGACACAGGCGAAGAGGCGGTTCCTTTAACTGGCAGCAAAGCAACGGCGCTTCTGACTGCTTTTTTTGCCGGTATGCGCCAGGAAAATGGCAATCACTTCAGCCCGGAGCAGGTCAAAGACGACGCATTCTTCGGCATCTTTGTGGATAGTAAACTGGTCTCCGTTGCGGGCACGCACCTTGTGTCTGAGACTGAGAGCGTGGCCGCCGTCGGTAATATCTACACCCTACCGGACTACCGCGGTCGCGGTTATGCAACACAATGCACCGCCGCCACTGTTGCCAGTCTGCTCGAACGAGGTATCCAGGACATTGTGCTTAACGTCCGGCAGGACAACCTGACGGCAATACACATCTATGAAAAGCTGGGATTCCGTCGTCATGTGCCGTTCTGGGAGGGCATGGCCTATTCTCAGCCGCCATCGGTGGATTCTCAGCCAGCAGACGGGCAACACAGGCGACAAGGTCACAATCCTGTGTTAAAATGACCTGTCGTTATGTGTGCTGTGAATATGATTCGTATTCTGTAATAGCAAGGAGATTCCATGACCAGCATTGATCACGACGTCCGCTCACTCGACCTGGCTCCCGGCGGGCGCTATCGTATTGAGTGGGCCGAACAGGATATGCCTGTACTACGGCAAATCCGCGAAAGGTTCGCCAAGGAAAAGCCACTGCAGGGCATCCGCATCGCGGCCTGCCTGCATGTCACCACGGAAACAGCCAACCTGATGCATACGCTGCAGGTCGGCGGTGCAGATGTGGTGCTGACCGCATCCAATCCGCTCTCAACGCAGGATGATGTGGCAGCCTCTCTGGTAACTCATTACGAAATCCCCGTTTTCGCCATCAAGGGCGAGGACGACAAAACCTACTACGAACACCTGGAACGTGCGCTCGACCACAAGCCCCATATCACCATGGACGATGGCGCCGATCTGGTAAGTGAACTGCACAAAGGCCATCAGGAACTGATTGAAAACGTCATGGGCGGGACGGAAGAGACGACCACCGGCGTGATCCGCCTGCGGGCAATGGCCGCTGACGGCGCACTGCGCTTCCCGGTGATTGCGGTCAACGACAGTATGACCAAGCACATGTTCGACAACCGCTACGGCACCGGCCAGAGCACGCTGGATGGCATCATCCGGGCGACGAATCTGCTGCTCGCCGGACGCACGGTTGTGGTCGGCGGCTACGGCTGGTGCAGCCGGGGTATCGCCATGCGGGCCCAAGGCATGGGCGCGAATGTGATCGTGACCGAGGTTGACCCCCTCAAGGCATTGGAAGCCGTCATGGACGGCTACCGCGTGATGCCCATGATCGAAGCCGCGCCGATTGGTGATATTTTCGTCACATCCACAGGCGATATCAACGTCATCGACCGTCACCACTTCGAGGTGATGAAGGATGGCGCGGTTGTGGCCAATTCCGGCCACTTCAACGTCGAGATCAACATTCCTGCTCTCAAGGAGATGTCCGTCGAGGAGCCGCGTCAGGTGCGGCCGTTCGTCACGCGCTATGTTATGCCTGACGGGCGCAAGCTTCACGTCCTGGCTGATGGGCGGCTGGTCAACCTGTCCGCAGCAGAGGGTCACCCGGCCAGTGTGATGGACATGAGCTTTGCCAACCAGGCGCTCGCCGCGGAATACATGGTCAAGCATCACAAAGAAATGGACAAGAAAGTCTACACGGTTCCAGAAGACCTGGATATGGAAATCGCCCGGCTCAAACTGGAAGCGATGGGCATCCAGATTGATACACTGACCGACGAGCAGATACATTATCTGAATCAGTGGCAGGAAGGCACATAGCTTGATGCTGCCCACCCAAAGAAAACGATTTGATCAAGGAGAAGGACACCGATGAGTCGCCGGTTTATTCTCACACTCGCGCTGGTTCTCAGCGTGCTTATCATGGGCATCGTCCCGACAGCAACAGCCGCACCTGCTTCTCAGGCGGATGCCAACGTCCGACTGCGGCTGGTTGACGGCATGCCAGATTCTCCCCCCGTAGACATCTTCATTGATGGAGAACTGGCAGCCTCACAGCTCACCTACGCGCAGTACACCGACTATCTGCAGACGACCGAGGGCGATCATGCAGTCAGCGTCCAGGCTAACGGCGTGGCGCTGGCAGAAGCCACGGTAAGTGCCACCCCTGGTGAAGCGATCACGATCATCGTGGCTGGCACGGCAGACGCTCCGGAAGTGCTGAGCTTTGGTGATGATCTGAGTCCGCTGGCCCTGGGCAATGTACGTGTCAACGCTATCCACGCTGCCAGCGGCACAGATACAGTTGACATCGTTCTTTCTGACGGCACCCCTGTGCTGCAGGGACTGACCTACGGCCAAAGCTCCGGTGGGATTGACATCCCCGCCAACGTTTATCCGTTGGCCGTCACACCTGCCGGGAGCACGGTGGATCAGGCCCTCCGCCCAGCCGAAGATTTCTATCTGGGCGCAGGCATGCTCTACCGGCTGGTTATCCTCGGGGGTACTTCCCCGGGCACTCTGCTGCTTGAGTCGCCGGTCAACCCCGCGGGAGACAGTGTATGGGTGCGCGTGGCGCATGCGATCGCTGAAGCGCCAGCAGTTGACGTGTATGCAGATGAAACGCTGCTCATCCCGAATCTCGAATCAGGCCAGATCACGCCGCACTTTGCCCTGCCGCTGGGCACCTACAACCTGACTGTGCGCGGCGCAGGCTCAGACAGCACCGTCGCGCCGATAGCCAGCGCAACCCTAGACATCAGCGATCCGGCGCTGGCCGGTCAGGGCCGCACCGTCGTGGCCATGAACGCCGGAAATGCCCTGATGCTGCAGGTGTATGAAGATGATTTCAGTGACCTCGCCCCAACCAGCGCCCGTCTCAGTGTTCTGAATGTGCTCGCAGACGCAGCCCTGACAGCCACACTGAGCGATGGCACAACAATCAGCGCGCCTCCACTCGCGGAAGGCGCTGTTCCGGCTGCTGAAGTTGCCGCCGGGACTTACACGCTGACCGTGGACAGCGAAGTAGGGAGTGCAGCACTTGAAGGACTGGCACTGAACGGCGGCGCGCTTTACAGTGTGATCGTCACCGGAACCAGTGACGCGCCCGAGTTGATCCTCGGCCAGCGCGCGCTGACCACGCGACCGGGCAGTGTAGTCGCGGCTGCAGCGGCAGCGCCTGCCGCGCCCGTCGTCGAAGCCACGGAAGAAGCGCCTGCCCCGACGCAGGCACCAGCCCCAACCGAAGCTCCTCCCACTGAAGCAGCGCCGCCGGTTGTGTCCGCGCCTCAGTCCGCCCCAACCGAGGGGCTGATCGGCCTGATTTACAACCTGAATCCCGGTGCAAATCTTCACCTGCGTGAATATCCAAGAGCAGACGCGCGTTCACTGGGCCTGATTCAGGGCGGCACCGTTGTGCAGGTGCTTGGACGGGCCGGTGAACCGGACTATCCCGCGCTGGCCGATCTGTCGCCGAATGAAGACCTCGATCCGACGGAAACCTGGCTGTCAATCGTTATGACAACGCCGGA
>JALSTC010000248.1 GCA_026983935.1 Ardenticatenia bacterium | reverse complement strand
TGGCAGCCCAGGGCGTCGAATTCGTCATTGCCGCTTCCCGCGCCAGCCCCGATGATGGCGGTATTCCCCATGCGGGCTATTATCCCATCCTGCCGCCGCTCTTCCCTGCCCGGCGGGGCACGATCCCGCATACGCTGCTGGCCGTGCCGCGCCTGATGGCCGCCTTTCGCGGCTGTGACGTGATCCATGCAGCGGCGGAGCATTACCTGCCAGCGGCAGCGCTGGCTGCCGGACGGCGTCCGCTGATCGCCACCGCGCACGGCACATACCTGCCGATGAACCTGCGGCGGCGCAGATGGGGGTGGCTGTTCCGATGGGCGGCAGCGCGAGCGACCATCCTGCCGGTGAGCCAGTACACCGCCGGGCAGGTGCGGGCCGCCCTGCCGGGGGCACGGCTGCATGTGATTCCCAACGGCGTACATGCGGAACGCTTCGCCGCCGTGCCGGATGCTCTGCCGGAGAAATCCGGCCCGACCGTGCTGGGCGTGGGCGTCAACAAGACGCGCAAGGGCTTTCATGTGCTGCTGGAGGCAATGGCCCGCGTCCGGGAAGAAGTGCCGACGGCGCAGTGTGTGATCATCGGTGACGACCGCGACACGGCTTACCGGGAACGGCTGGAACAGATCATCGCGGCGCGGCACCTGGCAGGGCATGCCCATCTTCTGGGCCGTGTGCCGGAGGAAACACTGCTCGGCTGGTATCATGCCGCCGACGTGTTCGCCCTGCCCGCCATCAACGTGGGCGGCAAGTTCGAGGGATTCGGGCTGGTCTACCTGGAGGCCGGGGCAGCAGGCCTGCCCGTCATCGGCACGACCGGCTGCGGCGCAGAAGATGCCATTGACGACGGCGGGACCGGCTATCTGGTGCCGCAGCATGATGCCGGGGCGCTGGCCGAGCGCATTACCCAACTGCTGCGCGATCCCGATCTACGGGCACGGATGGGCGCAGCGGGCCGGGCGAAAGCCGAGATGCACGACTGGGCACAGATCGCCGCACAGGTAAAAGCCATCTACATACAGGAAGCACAGGAAAGGAAACCATGAGCGAACAGGACCCCGTCGCCATCTGGCGCGAAGCACTCAAAGACAGCAGCCATCCGCGCCATCGGGCCGCCTGGCTGCTATTCCCGGACAGGGTCAATATCAAGGCGGCGGCAAAGCAGTTGGCCGACCAGAAAGAGGCGGTGATCGGATACCTCTACGAGATTCTGGACACCGAAGCGCTGTATAACATAGATTCCCTCGGCAGGGGCAACGCGCCGATCAACGCCGTGGAACTGCTGGGCGAGTGGCAGGTCACCGAGGCCGTGCCGCGCCTGCTGCGCATCCTGGAAGAAAATTGGAACACCATGGTCCACAACCGGGCCATTATCGCCCTGAGGAAGATGGGGCCGCAGATTCTGGAGACCCTGCTGGCCTACATGGACACCGCCGATCCTGATGTGGCCGAGGCACTCATCGGTCTTCTCAGCGACGCAGGCAAAGGCGACCCACACGTCTTTGAGATGGTCAAGGCACGGCTGGATAAGGCGGAGGAAGCGGGGAACGAATGGGATATCCACTATATGGCGGAGAATCTGCTGGCGATCGATGCGGAGAAGGCCATCGCCCTGCTGGAAGAACGCATCAAGGCGCGGCGGTATAATAAGCGCCTGCGGGAAATCCTGCAGGGATATATCACCAGCACCCGTGAAAAGGGCATGCCCTGATGCGCCGGGCGTATAATTACTGACACGATTCTGATGCTGCTCCGAAACGATTCTAACACTGCGGGCCTATGCTGTGGACGGTCGGCTGTCCATGACGCCACCTCGAGAAGGTACAGCCGACCACAACGAAATCAGCATGAACAAGAATCAGAGCGAAAAATGCTCGCAGGAGGAGAATCATGTTACACGAACTGACCCGCAACTGGTGGGCCGTTGTTTTGCGCGGTGCGCTGGCCGTGCTGTTCGGGATTATGGCGCTGATCTGGCCGGGCCTGACCGTCGCCGTGCTGGTGCTGCTGTTCGGCGCGTATGCCATCGTGGAAGGCGGCTTTAACATCTTCGCGGCCTTCCAGAGCCGGAAAACCTACCAGGGCTGGTGGGCGCTGCTGCTGGAAGGTATAGTCAGTGTGATCGCGGGTGTGCTGGCCTTTGTCTGGCCGGAGATCACCGCGCTGGCGCTGCTGTATGTCATCGCCTTCTGGGCCATCGTGACCGGCATCTTCGAGATCGTGGCCGCATTCCGGCTGCGTCAGGCCATCGAAGGCGAACTGTGGCTGGGTCTGAGCGGCGTGCTGTCCGTGCTGTTTGGCGTGATCGCCGTGCTGTTCCCGGGCGCGGGTGCGCTGGCCGTCGTCGCCATGATCGCGTTCTACGCCATTTTCTTCGGCATGCTGCTGATCGCGCTTGGCTGGCGGCTGCGGGAACTGCATCACGCTGCCAGCCAGTAGTCCCGCCGCAGCATCCAACTAAGGGGGGAAGCCGTTTGAAAGGAATCATCGCAGCCGGAAGCAAACAGACCGCCGAGGCCGGGGCCGAAATGCTCCGGCGCGGCGGTAATGCCGTTGATGCCGTCGTCGCCGCTGCCTTCGCCAGCTTCATTGGCGAGACGATCATCTCCACACCAGCGGGGGGCGGCTTCGCCCTGCTCCATGCACCGGGTCGCGATCCGGTGCTTTATGATTTTTTCTGCACAGCGCCCGGCATGGGCCGCGACGGCCTGCCGCCAGAAATGGACTTCCGCCCCATTACGGTGGTTTATGAGAGCGGCACCAGCGTCTACCACATCGGGCGGGCCAGCAGCGCCGTGCCGGGCAACATCGCCGGGCTGGCCCAACTGCTGGAGGAAGCCGGGACGCTGCCGCTGGCGGTGACGCTGGAACCGGCCATCCGCATGGCGCGGGAAGGCTTCGCGCTGTCCGCATACCAGGCCTATTTGATTCATCTGGTCGAGGCGATCCTGAGCCATGACTCCGCCTGTCTGGCGATCTTCGCGCCGGAAGGGCGGCTGCTCAATGAAGGCGAGCATTTCGCCAACCCCGCGCTGGCCGATACGCTGGAACAGGTCGCCCGCGAGGGCTGGCAGACCTTCTACACCGGCGCGCTGGCGGAGGCCATCGTCGCCGACCATGCAGCCCACGGCGGCCTGATCACGGCGGAAGACCTGGCCGCCTACCGCGTGATCAAACGGGAGCCGCTGCGCTTTACCTACAAAGCTTACACCGTCTACACCAACCCGCCGCCCTCGGCAGGTGGGATGCTGATCGCCTATGCTCTGCGACTCTTTGGACGCGCCGACCTGAGCAGTCTCACGCACGGCAGCGCCGATCACATCGCGCTGCTGACGGAGATCATGCAGCAGGTGAACGTCGCCAGCCACCGTGACCGCCCTGCCACGCTGCCCGACCCGGCGGCATGGGCCGCATGGCTGAGCGACTCGCACATGGCGGCGGACTGGGAAGCCGTGGCCGCTGCGCTGGCCAGCGGCAAAGCGCGGCACAGCGCCGACATCCCCGGTGGCCCACCGGCCACGACGCACATCAGTGCGATGGACGAAAGCGG
>JALSTC010000247.1 GCA_026983935.1 Ardenticatenia bacterium | reverse complement strand
ATCTCCATGTCTCCTACGGCGCGATCCGCGCCCTGCATGGCCTGTCCTTCGGCGTCAAAGCCGGGCAGGTGGTCAGCCTGATCGGGGCTAACGGCGCGGGCAAAAGCACCACGCTCAACACGATCAGCGGTCTGCTCAAGCCGGAAAGCGGCAACGTCCGCTTTGACGGGCAGGACATCACCGGCTGGCGGGCGGACCGCGTCACCGCGCTGGGGCTGGTGCAGGTGCCAGAAGGCCGCCAGATCATCGCCACGATGAGCGTGCTGGAAAACCTGATGATGGGCGCATACCGGCGGCGGGACGGCGAGGTCAAGCGCGACCTCGACTCCATCTTCGAGCGCTTCCCCAGGCTGGCGGAACGGCGGAACCAGAAGGCCGGATCGCTCAGCGGCGGCGAGCAGCAGATGCTGGCCGTCGGGCGGGCGCTGATGGCCCGGCCTCGCCTGCTGATGCTGGATGAACCGAGTATGGGCCTCGCGCCGCTGCTGGTGAACGAGGTCTTCCACATCATCGCCGATATCAAGGCGCAGGGCAGCACCATCCTGCTGGTGGAGCAGAATGCCCGCAAAGCGCTGCAGGTGGCCGATTATGCCTATGTGCTGGAGCGCGGGCAGATCGCCTATGAGGGCGAATCCGCCGTTCTGCGGGAAGACCCGCGCGTCATCGCGGCCTATCTGGGCGAAACACGCCGGATAAGCGATCCGGACGGGCCATAAAGGCCCACGAAAGCGCCGACCTCGACTCTCTGATGACCCGGACGAGGCGGAAGACACCAGCGCCGAGTCTGGCAGTCGCAGTCTGTCGGGGGCAGCGTCAAGCGGGAAACAGCGACACAAGAACGGGGGCGCTCATCATGGAGTGCCCCCGCTTTCGTTTGCTCCGGGATCGCCGCCGGTCATACCAGGAGATCGCGCCGCTCGAAGAAGAAGATTGACAGTACCAGCAGCACCAGCGTTACGGCGGAAAGCAGCAGGAAGTCCCCCCAGATGAGGCCGTTCTTCAATACCGCTGCCGCGTCATAGTAGTTGTAGAAGGACAGCCAGCGGAATCTGCCCACAGTATCGGGGGCCATTGCGCCCAGCGAATTCAGGAAGTACGAGGCCACGATGAAAGCTGCCGCGATGCCGCCAGCCTGCCCACGGGAACGCAGCACGGTGGAAAGGAACAGGGCCAGTGTCGCCATCAGCAGTGTCACCGGCAGCATATAGAAAATCGCCTCCGCCAGCCGCCCCAGCGAGATCGCCAGGTCAGGCGTCAGCACAACGGCCACCGCAATACCGACCCAGGTCATGGCCATGATCAGCAGCACGACGACGATCAGCGCCAGGTACTTCTCGATAATGACCAACCAGCGCGGCACCGGCGTGCTGAGCAGGATATCCAGCGTCCCCTGATCTTCTTCTCCGGCCACGATCCCCAGGCCGTACATCACACCGAAGACGGCCAGCACCAGCGGTGCCCAGGTGAAGAATTCGACCCCCAGAAAGCCCGCCGGTGAGGTGTAATCGAGTTCGCCAAGGTTGGGCACCAGGGCCTGAAACACCGGGCTTTCCAGAAGCTGGTTGATCTCCTCCAACCCCTGGATCAGCGGGTAGACCACCGCCACGTAAAACCCCAGCAGGGCCAGCCCGATCCCCCAGCCCAGGATGCTGCGCCGCGAGTCGCGCAGTTTGCGCCTGAAAATCACGCCGAAGTTCATTGCTGCTCCTCCCCGCCGTAGTATGTCAGGAAGATTTCTTCCAGACTCGGCTCTTCGTAGCTCATGTCCACCACGTGATAGCGGGCCGCCGTCTTGATCACCGGGTCCAGCTCCCCGGATACTTTGAAGCGCACCGTGCCGTTATGCGTCGTCACGTCGGAGACACCTTCCAGCGCCTCGAAAGCGGCAGGGTCCACGTGATCGTCGGTGCGCAGCGTCATCCAGCGGAAGCGCACCTTCTTCAGATCGCCAATGCGCTCAACGGCCTTCAGGTGTCCCTGCCGCAGGATGCCCACCCGGTCGCAGATGTGCTCGACTTCCGGCAGGTTGTGGGAAGACATGAAAACCGTCCGGCCTTCATCGCGCACTTCGTCCATCAGCTTATAAAAGGTCTGCTGCACCAGCGGGTCGAGGCCGTTGGTTGGCTCGTCGAGGATCAGCAGGTCGGGCCTGTGCATGAGCGCCTGAATCAGACCCAGCTTGCGCTTCATGCCGGAGGAATAGGTCTTGACCTTGCGCGTCATATCCAGATCAAGCCGCTCGGCCAGCTCACCGACATAACGCTCATCTACACCGCCGCGCAGCCCGCCCAGATAGCGCACCAGCTCCCAGCCGGTGAGATGCTCCCAGAGGGCCAGCTCGCCCGGCAGATTGCCCAGCCGCTGATGCAGCCGGACACTGTCCCGATGCACATCCAGCCCGAAGATCGTGGCCCGTCCGGCGGTGGGCCGGATCAGGTCAAGCAGGATGCGGATGGTGGTGGTTTTACCCGCACCGTTGGGGCCGAGATAGCCGAAAATCTCCCCCCGATAAACATCCAGATTCAGATCGTTCAGGGCAACCACCTTGCCATAGTGCTTGGTCAAATGCTCAATGTGGATGACCACATCCTGTGAGGCATTCATAAGCGACCTCCAGTCCTGAAAATGCTTCACTGCCTCAATAGATGGCACAGCATCACATGGTATTTTTAGGATAACCTAAATTTTTATCGATTCTATCATATCACGTTTTTCCCGGGCGGCTCCCCTAAGGTTTAGGGGGATGAGCCGCCTGCCGGTCGGTACGGCTCCTCCCGAAGCAAATGGCTGACCAGCAGCTTCAGGTAGAACAGCGGCACGAACCACTCCAGTCCCGGTGTCGGCGGGAAGACATAACTATTGAGCAGCAGCGCGCCGCAGAACAGAATCAGTGCTGTCGGACGCTGGAGATAGAGCGGCACGCGCAGCACGATCACCGCCGCCGCCAGCAAATAGCCGTAGAGCACAACCGCAAACACCCAGTCCCCATCCCGAAAGAGCCAGGCCACAACAAACGGGTGCACATGGACAGCGATAAAAAGGAGATGCTGCCAGAAGCCCTGCCCGGCCCGGTGATACCAGCGTTTGGCCGATGATGTGGCATTGGTCACCACACCCCCGGCGAGGTCAAAGGCCAGCAGCAGCGCGACAATGGTCTGCACGGGCGACCAGCCGATGCCCACCGCCCGTGCGTAAATCAACAGGGCCAGCGGCGCGGCAACAGCCGCCGCCAGCTGCAGCAGCACTTCGGCCCGCGTTGCACCGGGGCCGATGAACTGATCCCAGGCCCCCGCCAGCCCCTCGCGGGGTTCGGGATAGTGCCAGTCAATCCGTGCGTTCATGATCATCCCCCTTCTCTGTCTTCAATCCGGCCAGCAGCAGCCGCACAGCCTCCGCGCTGCGTGCTTCCAGATCAACAGCCTGCGGATCGATAACCCACAGCAGCGTCACGCCCTCAAAAAACGCAGAAATCAGCACCGCGATCTCATCTGCATCCACCGCCGGCAGTTCACCCCGGGCCACACCCTGGGTGATCAGCGCCGCCAGC
>JALSTC010000246.1 GCA_026983935.1 Ardenticatenia bacterium | reverse complement strand
GCATCCCCGGCGCTATTTACCGGGGATTTCCGCCGGATGCCGCGAGGATCCGTCATCGGGCGCGGCTGCCGGGGCGCTGACCTGCAGCCCGGTCAGGCCGCCCCTGATCTGGCTGAGATGGGTGCTCATCTCATTGCGGGAATTGGTCAGCATGCGGATGGCGCGGGAGAAGCGGCCTTCCAATTCGCCCTGCAGCCGGTCGAGATGTTCCTGCACATCGGCCAGATAGGCTTCCAGCTTCTGCATATCTATGCTGTGGGCGGACTTGAGAGTCGTCTGGAAGACCATCAGCAGGTACGGCACAAACAAGCTGTAGCTGATCAGGACGACATTGAGCCGGAAGGCTTCCGCCTGAATGCCGGTGCACAGGTCGTAGATGGCATCCGGCACGACGGCCACGCCGAACGTCGTGGTCAGGCGGGGATCAAGATACTTTTGCACTTCCTGCGCCTTGTGCAGCACTTCCCGCTCGATGCGCCGTTTGAGCCGCTGCTGCTCGGCCACATCGCGCGCGGCGGCGAAGCGCTCCAGCAGGGCGGTGGCCGTCCATTTGCTGTCGATCGGCAGCACCAGCCCATTCGGCAGCCGCAGGCCAAACTCGACCGTTTTGTTGCCGACGCGGAAATTGCGTAACTGCCACTCCGGGGGCAGCCGGGCAAAGACCGCTTCCAGGATGTTCTCCCCGGCAGCGCCTTTGCTCTGTGTCCCGGCGATGACCGTTTCCAGCCGCCGGATCGATTCCATCGTGCGGCGCTCCATATCCTGCCGCGCCTGGACGTAGCTCCGCAGCTCGGTCAGGCCGATCTGCACACCGGCGATCTTTTCCACCAGCGCCTGGGTGTCCGACTGGCGGGCGCTGGCATGAGCCTGCAGGGCGATCAGGCCGTTCTCCAGCGTGTTGAGCTTTTCCGCCAGCGCGCGATTCTGCTCCCCCCGGCGGGAGAGCAGCACGACGATCACCAGCGCCAGCACCAGAATCACCCCCATCAGGGCCAGCACTACCGTTTGCATGTCCATGGGCGTCTTCCCCGGATGTGTTTTGCCACAGGCGCATTATACAGGACATACCGCCCTGCCCAAAGTCGCTGAAACGATCGCAGGGGTGCCTGCATCCAACCAAATAATACAGATCATCCAGGGAGCATCCTCAAAGAATAAGGGGATCAAGATCATTGCCGGGGCCGCGATAACCGGCCAAAATTGTTATATCTACCCCGCGGGGGTAAAATGAGTGTATGATTAGAAAAGCCGTACTTGCAGCGGCTTTCCTATAAAGTGTTCCACATATCCACTTAGCCAGATAGGAGACTGTTCCTATGGCAACCCTTGTCACTACCGTTACGGAAACCCTGCGGTATCGCGGAAAAATTGGCCAATGGAGCTGGGTCTTCCACCGCCTTGCGGGATTGGGGACCCTGCTTTTTTTGGTCATCCATGTTGTGGATACCTCATGGGTGTATTTCTTCCCGGAGCTGTACGAAAAAGCCATTTCCATCTACCAATCGCCGCTGTTCACGCTGGGGGAATTCATCCTCGTTGCCGCCGTCGTCTACCACGCTTTTAACGGCCTGCGGATTGTCATCCTGGACTACAGGCCGGAGTGGTGGGAACACCAGGCGATGGCCGCGCAGATCGTTTTCCTGGCGACGGTGGTTGTGCTGGTGCCCACATTTGTCCTGATGGGCCAGCATGTGGCGGAATTCTACGGCGGGCGTCCCTTCGATCTCCGCGTGAACGAGGTCATCGTGGATGTCGGGCTGCCCTTCGGCGGCGGGATGATCATTGTGCTGGTGCTGGGCGTGATCCTCTCTTACCTCTTCGGCGCCGCCACCGGCAGCGCCGGTGCCGCCGGGATGCAGCTTCAGCGGCGCAGCCGTTTTGAGCAGCTCATGTGGACGTACATGCGCCTTTCCGGCGTGGCGCTGGTGGTGCTGGCGCTGGGCCACCTGGCAATCATGCATGTGATCAACGGCGTTTTCAGCATCAACCAGTCCGGCGAGGGGCTGGCCGCGAATTTCGTCGCGGCGCGGTGGGCCTTTCTCGGCTGGCGGCTGTATGATATCGGCCTGCTGATCCTGGCAATGGTGCACGGCTTCAACGGTTTCCGCTATGTGGTGCGTGATTATACGCCGAATCCGATCGTGCGGCGCGGCCTGAACTGGGCCATCGTCATCGGCGCAGTCATCACCATCGGCATGGGCGCAGTCGCCCTGATCAACGGTGTGCCTGCGGGCTAGTCCGCTGTGGTGCTCCAGACCATCTGTCAATGAAATTCTGACCTGTCATTAAGTGGGGAAAACCATGCAAACACATCAATTCGACGTGGTTGTGGTGGGCGCAGGCGGTGCCGGGCTGATGGCCGCGCTTTACGCCAGCAAAGGAGGCGCTAAAGTTGGCGTTGTCAGCAAGCTCTACCCGACCCGCAGCCATACCGGCACAGCGCAGGGCGGCATCGGCGCGGCCCTGGGCAACCTGGAAGAGGATCGCTGGGAGTGGCACGCCTTTGATACCGTCAAAGGCAGCGACTACCTGGCCGACCAGAACGCCGTCCGCGTGCTGGCGGAGCATGCCATCGAGGCCGTGATCGAGCTGGAACACATGGGGTTGCCCTTTGACCGCAACCCCGATGGCACGATCAGCCAGCGCCGTTTTGGCGGCCATACCAATAATGAGACAAAGAAGCCGGTGCGCCGGGCCTGCCATGCTGCCGATCGCACCGGCCACATGATCCTGCAAACGCTCTACCAGCAGTGCATCAAGAACGAGATCAAATTCTTTGACGAATATCACGTCATGGATCAACTGCTGAGCGATGATGGCCGGGCGGCGGGAGTCGTCGCCATCCAGATCGGGACGGGCGAACTGCACGTTTTCCACGCCAAAGCCGTGATCTGGGCCACGGGCGGCTGGGGCCGTGTCTGGGCCATCACCAGCAACGCACACAGTCTGACCGGTGACGGCCCGGCGATCATGCTGCGGCGTGGGCTGCCGCTGGAAGATATGGAGTTCTTCCAGTTTCACCCCACCGGCCTCTATGGGCTGGGCGTGCTGATCACGGAGGGCGTGCGCGGTGAAGGCGGCGTGCTGCTCAACAGCAAGGGGGAGCGCTTCATGGAGCGCTACGCACCGACCATCAAAGACCTCGCCAGCCGTGATGTCGTCAGCCGGGCGATTTATCTGGAAATCAAAGAAGGCCGCGGCATCAATGGCAAGCCCTATGTCTATCTGGATGTGACGCCGCCGACCGTCAACCGCTACCTGGCCGAGGCCGGCGAAGACCGCCGCATTGACGAGGACTATGTCCTGCAAAAACTGCCGGATATCCTCGATTTCTGCAAGACCTACGCCGGGGTTAACCCGGTGAAAGACCCCATCCCCGTCGCGCCGACGGCGCACTACGGCATGGGCGGCATCCCGACCAACACCGAGGCCGAAGTGCTCGCCAAACCGGATGGCACGATCGTGCCCGGCCTCTACGCGGCGGGCGAAGTGGCCTGCGTCAGCGTGCACGGGGCCAACCGCCTGGGCACCAACAGCCTGACCGACCTGATCGTTTTCGGGCGCATCGCC
>JALSTC010000245.1 GCA_026983935.1 Ardenticatenia bacterium | reverse complement strand
CTCCCAACTGCCGCGCTGCCGTGAAGTCCGCAAGGACTTCTTCCCGGTACGTCTCGTCATCCAGACAGCTCTGGAAGGCCTCCGTATCCAGTTCAAGCTGTTCCGCAAACGCCAGGAAGGTCTCCGCGCTAAGCGACTGCTGGTTCTCGAATAACAGATCATGGTACGGCCAGAATGCATCCTGATCGTCGGCGCATTCGGCAGCCAGTGCCGCCTGGAAAGACAGATCGCCCAGAATAGGAAAGTCCCGGTAGACAAAACGAATCTGGTCACCGTAACGCTCCAGAAGCGGCTCCAACGTTGTCGTGGCGAATCGCCCGCAGTAAGGGCAGCGAAAATCGCTGAATTCTATGATCACCACGGGGGCATCTTCAGGGCCGAGATAGGGATCGTCGTCCGGGCTGGCTTCAAAACGCTGGCCAGCAGTTGGCGCATTGCGTGCCTGCCCCGGCCCGTCCTGTGCCAGAGCGGAGGTATTCGGCAGGGCGTCCACAAAGGCAGCGACGGCGTCGTCCAGCGCCTGTTGATAGATCGCCTGTGCGTTCTGGCTGCTGAACTGGACGAACAACATAGCCGCGCCAAAGCCCAGCGCAAAGAACAATATTGCAAATAGAAACTGGTTCGTGCTTTGCCGGGGAGCGGCCATACTTTCGTCGGCGGGCGTGGCCTCTGTTCCCACGTCCTGATGCGTGATGGGGGTTTCTACTGTCATATTATGCATCCTTTGTATCTGCGATGTCTGCCTGATTTTTATTCGCTGTTCGGCGCGGACCGCAAAACTGTCTCAAGCTGCCCGGCTGTCTGCTGGCCGAACCCGCGCCACACCTCCACGCCGTCCGGCATCATGAGCAGGAAACCGGGATGTCCCGGCAGGCCCGACACCTCGAATGTCCGCTGTCCCACGTCATTGTCCAGTGCGTTCAGCCGGACAAATGCGATGCCATCACGATACTGCGCCTCAAGCCCATCCACGATGGGCGTCATCGCCGCTCAGGCCGGTCAGGTGTCGGTGTAGAAGAAAATGAATGTAGGCCGATCTTCATCAAGCGGCGCAACGTCCGCGATGCTGTCAGGTGCGGCATTGCCGCCACACGCCGCCAGCAGCAGCGCGAGGGCCGTCAACAGCAGTATTCCGGCGGGCATATGTCTTCCTATCAAGCGGTTCTTCTCCTTGCTGAGCGGCGAATGTGCTTTGTTCTCATGCTGCGAAAACGGTGCTGATGGCGGCCAGAAGAGTCATCCCGCCCCAGAACCCGGCGTACAGCAGCCGGGCAGCGGGTGTTCGCGGCGACCAGTGCTCAGGCGGCGCGGTGGCGATGACGTAGCCCTCGGCAGCCAGCTCCCACACGGCCTGGTGCGCAACCAGGGCCGCCAGCAGGCGCAGCCAGCGGCCGCCCCGCCGCCTGCCCTGACGCGGCCAGAGGAGGAACAGCAGATGAAGCAGAGGCACCGGCAGCGTTTGCACATGGCCCAATTCATGACGGCACGTCAGTTCCAGCCGCTCCTCCAGCGGCAGTCCCCAGCGGGAGAAAAAGTTGACCACGCCAAGATGCGGCAGAGGAACCCCGCCAACGATCACACGATGGATGTTGCTGCTGGAAACGGTGATATCCACAGGGACGCCGTACCAGCTCCGGGTTGTTCTATGCAGGGTTGCTGAATCAGCTTCAGTCACAGCCCCCACTCCTCCCGTCTATGCCGCTGCCAGTTGAGTCCGACGCAGCAGTTGGGCGTTGATGGCGACGATCACCGTGCTCAACGACATCAACAGCGCGCCAACGGCTGGCGAGAGCAGAATCCCCACCGGGGCCAGCACGCCAGCGGCCAATGGCAGCGCGAAGATGTTATAGCCGGTTGCCCAGATCAGGTTTTCAATCATCTTGCGGTATGTCGCCCGGCTGAGTTCGAATATCTTGACGACATCCAGCGGGTTGGACTGCACCAGGATGATGCCTGCCGATTCGATGGCCACGTCCGTGCCGCTGCCGATGGCGATCCCCACGTCCGCCCGCGTCAGGGCCGGGGCGTCGTTCACGCCGTCGCCGACCATCGCCACCTTTTTGCCCTGCTGCTGCAGATCAGCCACTTTCTGGTCTTTGTGCTCCGGCAGCACTTCGGCGAAGTAAGTGGTGATGCCCAGTTCGCGTGCCACAGCACCGGCCACTGCCTCGCTGTCGCCGGTGAGCATGGCAACATCAATGCCCATCTCTTGCAGCCGCCGGACGGCCTGCCTGCTCTCCGGGCGGACGACGTCGGCCAGGGCAAAGGCGGCAATCACCTGCTGATCGTCTGTCAGATACACCACCGATTGACCTTTTTCTCCCGCTTCAGCAGTGAAGCGGCTGATTGCCTCCGGCAGGTCCAGCTTCAACATCTCCAGCAAACGCGGCCCTCCGACATAAACTGTGCGCCCGTTGTAGGTGGCGCGGATGCCCCGCCCTTTGATCGCCTCAAAGTCATTCACCTCGACCGGGGTGATGCCGCGTTCTTCCGCCTTGCTGCGGATACCGCGTGCGATCAGGTGCTCGGAATCGCCTTCAACCGCTGTTGCCAGCGCCAGCGCCTGGTTTTCATCCCAGCCGTCAACGGTTGCCATGTTCACCACGCCAAACCGACCTTCGGTCAGCGTGCCGGTCTTATCGAAGATGATCGTGTCAATCTCGCGGGCTTCCTCCAGCGCCAGCCGGTCGCGGACGAGGATGCCGTTGCTTGCGCCCAGCGAGGTGCTGATGGCAACCACCAGCGGGATGGCCAGCCCCAGCGCGTGCGGGCAGGCGATTACCAGCACCGTCACGACACGCTGCAGTACATCCAGTTCAAAGCCCACCGCCGCCACCCAGGCCACCGCAGTGATGGCGGCCACGCCCAGGGCAATGTAGAACAGCCAGCCAGCCGCTTTGTCGGCCAGAATCTGGGTGTTCGATTTGCTCTGCTGTGCCTGTTCCACCAGGCGCATGATCCCGGCCAATGCCGTTTCGTCACCGGTGGCCGTCACGCGAATGCGCAGACTGCCGTCGCCGTTGATCGTCCCGGCGATCACCTGAGCGCCGGGTTCCTTTGTCACGGGCTTTGATTCGCCGGTGATCATCGCTTCGTTGACATCGGAACGTCCTTCCTCCACAACGCCGTCGGCGGGAATGCTGGCTCCAGGGCGGACCAGCACCAGATCATCTTTCTGGAGTATGTTCGCCGGTACTTCCTCGGTTGTGCCATCCGGCAGGATGCGCTCGGCGGTATCTGGCATCAGCTTGGCCAGCTCATTGAGCGCCCCCGATGCCTGGCGTATACTGCGCATTTCCAGCCAGTGGCCGAGCAGCATCACGTCGATCAGCGTCGCCATTTCCCAGAAGAAGCCGCTGTCGGGGGCCACAAACAGGGCAAAGACACTGTAGGCAAAAGCGACCGTGATCGCCAGCGAGATGAGCGTCATCATGCCCGGCTTGCGATTCTGCACCTCCGGCACGGCCATCTGCAGGAAGGGCATACCGCCGTAGAAGAAGATCACAATGGCGAAGATCGGGCCGATCCAGCGGCTGCCCGGAAACTCCGGCATACTGAAGCCCAGCCACTCTTGCAGCATCGGG
>JALSTC010000244.1 GCA_026983935.1 Ardenticatenia bacterium | reverse complement strand
AGGCCAGCGTCTCCGTCACCATCCGCGCCCAGGTGAAGCGTGCCAGGCCTTCGCCCGTACCTGCCGCCAGCCGCTCCCGCACACCCGGCTTCAGGGCCTGGCGCAGCGCTTCGGTCAGCGCCCCGACGTCATCGTAGGGAACCAGCAGGCCGTTCACGCCCGGCAGGACGACCTCCGGGTTGCCGCCCTTGTCGCTGGCAATGACCGGCGTCCCGACATGCAGGCTTTCCAGCAGCGTATGTGACAGCCCCTCATAGCCCGAATAGAGCACGGTGTAATCGGCGGCACGCATCAGCAGCGCGACCCGCTCGCGGGGCACACGCCCCAGAAATGACACCCGATCCGCCGTATCATGCGCCACCGCCATATGCTGCAGTGCATCCAGCAGCGGACCATCCCCGGCCACGATCAGCCGGGCATCCGGCACCGCCGCCACCGCCTGGATCAGCGGGCCGACGCCTTTCCAGGCCGTCAGCCGGGCGACGGTCAGCAGCAGCGGGCCATCCGGCAGACCCAGTGCGGCGCGGGCTTCAGCCTGGCTGAGCTGCGACCGCTGTGCCACCGCATCCGGCGCAAGGGCATTATAGACGACCTGCACGCGCTCTTCCGACACGCCCCAGCCGATGACCATACGCCGGAGGTACTGGCTGGGCACGATCACACGATCCACCGCCCGCACCGCCCGGCTGCGGGCCGCTTTGAAAGCTTCCACCAGCGGAGAATAGCGGGCCGTCTGGAAGCGATCAATGTCCTCGGTCGGCGGAATCCAGCCCCGACGGATGGCCCGTTCCCAGGCGATATCCCCCACCACCTTGAGCACACGCGGCCCCCTGCCCCCGCCCCACAGCGGCAGCCCGATCGAATGGATGTAGGTCAGGTCAGCCCAGCGCAGAAAGCGGCGCGATACGAGGCCGTAGGCGGCATAGGCCAGCGGACGCAGCGGCATGGCCCGGCGCGGGATGCGCTGCACGGGGTAGCCGTAATCGCTGTCGGCAGGGGTCGGGCTGCCAAAGGTCAGCAGGCGCACCTCATGGCCCGCCGCCTGCACTTCCGGCAGCAGACCGTGCAGATAGGTAGCCGGGCCACCCGACTCGGGATGAAAGATTCCGGTGGCGATGAACAGGCGCATAAGGCGGTCCGCTTTCGGCAGTTGGTGGACTGATGCCAGGATTGTAGCGCCGGGAAGGGCAGCTTTCCAACCGGGGGATGCTGCGCCACAGATGATGCCCCGTCTGCCTGATTCCGCCTGAAGGTCACAAAAACGGTCGAAATTAGTACCAAAGTACCGGAAACCCGGTGAAACCTTTGGTCACTTTTCCAGTCGGTATAGGCGTAACCAATCCAATACAGTGTTTCTGACCGTTTCTGGTTAAGGAGGACAAGGATATGTCTGGTAAGTTTTATCGGTACGGGATCGCCGCACTGGTCATGGTGCTGGCACTGGTGATGGCGCAGGGTGCGCTGGCCCAGGGCAGCGACGCAGGGCGAATTGAAATCGTGGGCAACATTGAAGCGATGGACATGAACACCCTGACCGTGAATGGGCTGACGGTGGACATCACCACCGCGCAGATCAACACAGCCCTGGAAATTGACGCCGCCGTACAGGTCGAGGGCGTGCTGCTCATGGATATGAGCATCCGCGCAACGGAAGTCAATGCTGCCAATATGGGTCTGCTTCCGGGTGAAGTCGAGTTCACCGGCGTGGTCGATGCCATGGCCGCCGACACGATCGTGGTTGCCGGGCTGGAGTTCGATATCACCACTGCTGAAGTCGGCGCGGACGTGGCCCCCGGCGCACTGGTCAAGGTGCACGCCAGCCTGTCCGATACGGGCGTCTGGGTGGCCCGCGAAGTATTCGTCGCGCCGCCTGCACCGCCTACCGCTCCGGATGCCACACCCGGCGCGCCTGCCGCCGATACCACCCCCACCGCCCCCGCTGGCGCAGTGGAACTTGAGATCATCGGCACGCTGGAACAGGTCACCGATGGCGCGATCGTGGTCTCCGGGCAGACGATCGATATCACCGGCGCGGAAATCAAAGACACACTGATCGTCGGCACGCTGGTTAAAGTGGAACTGTACATGCTGAACGGCCAGCCGGTCGCCCGCGAAGTGGAAAATGCCCGGCAGCGCGCCGCAGGCGATGACACCGGCGAAGAGTTCGAAATCGTGGGGATGCTGGAAGAAGTCGGCGACGGCTTCATCGTGGTGGACGGTCAGATGATTGACATCACCGGCGCGGAGATCAACGATCCGCTGGCCGTCGGGATGATGGTCAAGGTGCACCTGCGCATGATGGACGGGCAGGCTGTCGCCCGCGAAGTTGAGCGCGAAGACAACGACAACATCAACGGCAATGACAACACCGCCGTCGTGGTGCCGCAGGACTGCGTGCCTGCCATGCCCGCTGGCTGGACAACCTACACCGTGCAGCCCGGTGACACGCTCTTTGGCCTGGCCAGCCGCACCGGCAGCAGCATGAGCGAGCTTGCCCTGGTGAACTGCATCACCGACTCGCGTTTCATCGTGGCGGGGGCTGATCTGTTCGTGCCGCGCACGCCCGCCCCGGCCTTCGTCGGCAACGGTAATGGCAACTTCAATGATAACAACGACGATGGCAGCTTCAACGATAACAGTGACGACCATGGCAACGACAACAGCGATGACCATGGCAATGACAACAGCGACGACCATGGCAATGATAACAGCGATGACCATGGCGGCAGCGACAGCGAAGATCACAGCGGCTCCGGCGGCGGTGATCATGATGACGACTGAGATATAGACATCCCCACATCCCCCTATGTGCAGGGAGGAGGCCCGACAGTCCGCCTCCTCCCTCACCCTCTTCAACGTTCACAGGAGGCCCCCAATGCTCACCAGAACAATCGCCAGACTGCCGAAGGTGCGGCCCATCCCCCTTTGGATACGCGGCCTGGCGCTGTATCTGCTCTGCCTGGCGGTGCTGGTCATGCTGATCTTCGCTGCGCCGGGCTTCCTGGGTACGGATGACTACTATCACACCCGCATTTCCGCCCAGATCATCACCCAGGGGCGGCTGGCACTGGACTTCCCCTGGCTGCCGCAGACCATCCTCAGTCCAGATCGCTTTGTGGATCATCACCTGCTGTTTCATCTCTACCTGGCTCCCTGGGCGTATTTTGGCGGCATTGCTGGCGCAAAGATCGCCACTGCCGGGATCGCCGCCGGGGTGTTCGTGGCGGCATGGGTGCTGCTGCGCGGGATCGGGGTGCGGTATGCGGCGCTGTGGGCGGTGGCGATGTTCGGCCTTTCCACGCCGTTCCTGTACCGGATGTTGATGGTTCGCACACAGGGGGCCTCCCTGCTGCTGTTGATCGTGGCGCTGCATCTGCTTTTTCAGCGCCGCGCACGCTGGCTGGTGCCGCTGGCTTTCGCTTACACGTGGCTGTATGACGGGTTCGTGCTGCTGCTGGCCTTTGCCGTGCTCGACATGGCGGCGGGCTGGATAGCGGAGCGCCGCCTGGACTGGCGGCCAACGGGCTATGTGGCACTGGGTATCGCATTGGGGCTGATCATCAACCCCTACTTCCCCCGCAATGTGCAGTTC
>JALSTC010000243.1 GCA_026983935.1 Ardenticatenia bacterium | reverse complement strand
CGTCCGCGCCCATGCTTATTTGGTCCGGTGTAATACGGTCAAAAGTGACGCTGGCCTGGGTGCAGGAGATGCTTCAGCAGCACGCACCCTGATGCGCTTTATTCCAGATTTTGCAGCGCGGCACGGAACTGCAGCGCCGCCGCCTGGTCAAGCTCCGCGCTCAACTGCACGATCACGTTGCGATGCAGCAGTACGTAGCCCGGTTCTGCCACTTCTGGCCCGTAGAGATAGGCCAGCCAGGCATCCCGGCTCGCCTCATCGGCAAAAATCAAAATCTGCCCGACTCCGCCGTCGAAGACCGTCGGCAGCGTGAAGGTGATGCGCTCGCTCTCCGTGTGCGGGGCGTCTCCGCCGGCAGGCCCGGCGTCGCGCACCACGTCCGCCACCGGCAGCCCGATCTCCTCGAAAATCGCCAGCACGTCATCGCCGCTGAGGCCGCCGAATACCTCGCTCTGGGCTGCAGGCCTGCCGCTGAGGGCATAGCGCAGCCCGACCAGCGCCGCCAGCCCTTCATTGATGGCTGCCGCCGCCGTGTCCAGCGCCTCGCCGCGCTCCAGCAGCAGCGCTCCGATCAGCAGTTCATCGTTGGCCAGCCGGAGCTGCAGCCGGATGGAGTCCGCCTCCGCGCAGGCCGGAATCTCCAGCGCGGCGATTTCCTCCCGCCAGCCGAGCATATCGGCCACCTCGAAGCGGCTGGCGTTGCCTGTCGTGCGCAGTATATCCAGCGCAATGCCCAGGATGCCCTGCAGATCGGCCTCAGTGCACGGCGGGAGTGCGCTGCCGCCGCCCTGGGCGCTGACCACCGCCGCGCCGGAGGTGATCAGGATGGTTGCCACAAGGATCACTGCCAGCCATTTGTGCATTGCTGCCTCCCTATAGACAGTGTTGAGTCCGCTTTTTTCTCTTGCCTCTTGCCACCTGTCTCCTGGTACACAGGTGACGCAGATGAAAAGGATTCGCACGGCTTCTTTTCATCTCAAAATTCAAGGCTCATCACTCAGAACTCTTCTCAACCTCGCGCAGTGCCAGCACCGCTTCCGCAGGCAGGTTGGCCGTCAGGATGGCCCGCAGCGCCAGCCGACGCCGCCGCTGTGGATCGGAAACGGTATCGGGGATGGCTGCCTGCCACACATCGGCCCACCGGCTGCGCGGTACATCCGGCAGCGGCCCCCGCCGGAAGATACACCAGAAGTCGCCATGATAGCTGCCATCCGGCGCAAACTGCGCCTTGGCGCTGATCACCGCCGGGGCGACGTAGTGCGCGGCTTCACAGCGCAGCCCTGCACCGTGCAGCGCCGCCAGCAGCGCAGCCCATGCCCGCCCGTTCAGGTTGTTGAAGGTGATCAGGACAGCCCCTGTCGGCTTGAGCACGCGCACGCACTGCCGGACGGATTCTGCCAGCCGGGTTGTGTAGCTGTCCCAGCCAGATCGCCGGACCGTCCGGTCGGAAACGACGATCTCGCGCTCGTAGTCCGGCGTTTCGCCCAGAAAAGCGTTCCACAGGGCGGAGAATTCCAGATAGGGCACGGAATCACCGTAAGGCGGATCGAGCACGATCAGATCGAAGGCAGCACCCTGCCGCGCCAGATCGGGCAGGACGTCCTGCGCCGCGCCCGTGATCACGGCGGCGGGCAGGCCGCCGTCCAGCCGCGCCCACAGATGGCGGATGCCCCGCCGGTAGCGGCGGCCCCAGGCCTGCAGCAGCGGCAGCGGGTTGTGTTCCACATGCACCGGCGCGACCCAGAATCCCGGCACACTCCATGCCGGGCCGCCGCCTCTCAGCCCGTCGCGGTAAGCCACCAGGCGGGAGAATCCGGCCAGCGTCGCGCTGAGCAGCGCGTGCAGGGCGCGGGTGATCGGTGTCGGTGTGCCGGACTGCACATCCTGAATATAGCGGGTGAGCAGGCTGGCCATGTGATAATTGCGCGGCGTGAACAGATCGGCCACACGCATCCCGTCCCAGGCCAGGATGCGGCGGTTGGGCAGGAGGGGGGCATCCGGCAGCAGGTCTGCCTCGAAGAATCGGTAGGCGGTGGTTTGCTGGTGGCGCAGCGTGGGCGGATCCCAGCGCCGCTCTCCTGTCGTCGTGACCACTTCGATGATCCGCGTGCCGGTGATCGTCGCCAGGTTGAAGCGCAGCGCCGCCCCGCAGGCCGGGCAGCGCCGTCTGCGCCCCTGGTCGCGCACCTCCCACGCGCTGACCTGCCGCCCGCAGTCGGGACAGATCACCAGCCCGGCGTGCACGCAGTAGCGGACGGTTTCGCCATCCGGCAGGGCATAGAACGGCGCGAGCACCTCGCAGCTCCAGTCCAGCAGGGCGTCCAGGGCGATGGCGAAGGCTTCCGGTGGGGGGGGATTGGTTGTCACGTCGGCGATCAGGGCGGCGGCGGGGTTGAGATCAATGCCCGTCGCCTGCAGGCCCAGCGCCCGCGCTTCGGCCAGGATCACGCCGCTGCCGCAGAACGGATCGAGCACCGCGCCGCCGGGCGGCACCAGCGCCCGCAGGAAAGCAGCAGCAACGTTGTGCGGCTTGCGTGCCCAGTATTTGTGCAGGCGGTATTCCGGCGGATGCCTGGCAGCGCTGAGCGTATCCGGCAAAATCGCGGTATTGTTGACCATATGCTTTGTTATAGATGCAGTGGGCATTCCATGCAAAAGTGAGTCAATCTCATGCCTGATTATGGCGTTACCATCCCCGCACCGCTGCGGGAGCAGCGGCGAATGCCGTTTGTCATCGCCCATCGCGGCAACCGCGTCCATGCGCCGGAGAACAGCATGGCTGCGTTCCGGATGGCACTTGACCAGGGGGTCGATGCGCTGGAAACCGATCTGCGGCTGACGAAGGACCGCGCCATCGTCTGCATGCACGATCCCACCGTGGATCGCACAACTGACGGGACGGGCGCGGTGGCGGGAATGACGCTGGCGGAACTCAAACGGCTGCGGCTGCGCGGCACGGATGAGCACATCCCGACGCTGGATGAACTGCTGGCGGCTTTCGCGGATCGGACGTACTTTTTGCTGGAGATCAAGGCCCCGGCCTTCCGTGACCCGGCGGATGTGCCGCTGCTTGCGGCGGTGCTGGCTGCTCATGCCGCTTTGGAGCGGGTCATTCTGGCCTCGTTTGATACGGCCATTCTGGATACCATCCGCGCCGCTGCCGATTATCCTTTTGTCACCGCGCCGATCATCGCGACCAATCCCTGGCCGCCAGCGAAATATCCCATGTTAGGCGCGTGGTGGCCGCTGTTGTATGTCAATCCTGTGTATGTGTGGCTGTGCCACCGTCGGGGGCAGATCTTCTGTCCGCTTGACCCGACGCCGGAGCCGCGCCTGCGCTACTACCTGCGGCTCGGCGTGGACTGTGTGCTGACCGATGATCCGGGGGTGACGATTGCGGCGCTGATGCGGCTGACGGGCAGTCTGTTGTAGGTGACCCATATCTACCGGTGCGGCGGGCAGACATTGCCGGGTTGTTCCTATGTCCTGTCTTCTGCTTCCGGGCGGCCAGTTGACCCGCGTCCTGTGCGCAGCCGCAGGGTGTATCCTGTGCGCAGCCACAGGGTGCATCCTGTGCGCAGCCACAGGGCCGCCGCGATCAGCAG
>JALSTC010000242.1 GCA_026983935.1 Ardenticatenia bacterium | reverse complement strand
CGTGCTGCACACGCTGGCCATCGCTTATGAAGCCGGCATTGAATACCCCCTGCAGCGCATCAACGAAGTGGCATCACATGTCCCCCATATCTGCAAGGTCAGCCCGGCCAGCCACTGGCATATGGAAGATGTACACCGCGCAGGCGGTATTCCGGCAATCCTCAAAGAAGTCAGTTCCAGCGGCAACACACTGCACCTTGACCGTCCGACAGTTACAGGCAAAACACTCAGGGAAAACATTGCAGAGGCCGAAGTCAAAGATTACGAGGTCATCCGCCCCCACACCAATCCCTATTCAGAAACTGGCGGCCTGACCATTCTGTTCGGCAATCTGGCTCCCGATGGCGCAGTGATCAAGACAGCGGGCGTCGGGAACAAACGTCGCCATCGCGGCCCGGCCCGTGTGTACGAAGCAGAAGAAGATGCCTCACGCGGCATCCTCAATCACGAGGTACAGCCAGGGGATGTGGTCGTCATCCGTTACGAAGGACCGCGCGGCGGCCCCGGTATGCAGGAAATGCTTGGCCCCACCGCCCAGATTCAGGGTATGGGGCTGGGGGAAAGTGTCGCGTTGATCACGGACGGACGCTTTTCCGGCGGCAGCCGCGGCATGTCTATCGGCCACGTCAGCCCGGAAGCAGCGGCGCGTGGCCCGATCGCCATCGTCCAAAACGGAGACATGATCACCATTGATCTGGATGCCCGCACCATCAATCTCGAACTATCGCCGGAGGAAATCCAGGCACGTCTGGATGCCCTGCCACCATTTGAGCAGAAGATCAACAGCCGCTGGTTACGGCGCTATGCACGTCTCGTCAGCAGCGCCAGCACCGGTGCCGTTTTTCTGGACTGAAGCAGAACCCAATATTCAGCAGAGGAGGTTGACATGAAACTTACAGGCGCCGAAATTATCTGGGAATGCTTGCTGAGAGAAGGTGTAGAGGTCGTCTTTGGCTATCCGGGCGGCGCGATTCTACCCACCTACGATGCCCTGACCAAATACCCCCAGATTCACCACGTGCTGAGCCGCCACGAACAGGGTGCGACCCACATGGCGGATGGCTACGCCCGTGTGACGGGCAAGGTTGGCGTTGCCATGGCAACCAGCGGCCCCGGCGCAACGAACATGGTCACCGGCATCGCGACCGCCATGATGGACTCCTCGCCGATCGTCTGCATCACCGGACAGGTCACCACCAGCGCTATCGGCTCCGACGCCTTCCAGGAAACTGATGTCACGGGCGTCACGCTGCCGGTAACCAAGCACAACTATCTGGTCACAGATGTTGCTGATCTGGCCTACACCATCCGTGAGGCGTTCCACATCGCCCGGACGGGCAGACCCGGCCCGGTATTGATTGATGTCCCTAAGGATGTTCAGAATGCCGTCACGGAATTTGTCTATCCGGAAGACCCCATTGTCTTGCCTGGCTACCGCCCGGCAGAAGGCGCAACTGATGAAGAACTTGAGCAAGCGCTGGCACTGATCCGCGAGGCCAAACGTCCCCTGATCCTGGCCGGACATGGCGTCATCATGTCGGGCGCGATGCGTGAACTGCAGGCCTTCGCTGAGCGCACACAGACCCCGATAGCCCTGACTCTGCTGGGCAAGGGTGCAATACCGGAACAGCATCCGCTCTGCCTGGGCATGATGGGCATGCACGGCGAAGCTTACGTCAATCAAGCCATTCAGGAAGCTGATCTGCTGATGGCTTTCGGCATGCGTTTTGATGACCGTGTGACTGGCAATCTGGACACCTACGCCAAAACGTCGCGCAAGATACATGTGGACATTGACCCCTCCGAGATCAACAAAAACGTGCGCGTAGACGTGGGAATTGTGGGCGACCTGCGAACGGTGCTCCAGCAAATGACCCCTAAGATTGAACCACTGAAACACGATGACTGGGTCGAGCAGATCAACGAATGGCAGGATGACACATACAAACGGGACATCATCAACCGCCCTGCCAAAAACCGACTCTATGCGGCTCATGTCATCCATGATTTGTGGGAATACACCGGCGGCAAGGCGGTCACCGTCACCGATGTCGGGCAGCACCAGATGTGGGAAGCGCAGTACTACCCTCATGAGCGCCCGCAGACCCTGGTCACCAGCGGCGGGCTGGGCACGATGGGCTTCGGCCTGCCAGCGTCCATCGGAGCAAAAATCGGCAAACCTGAGGAAGATGTCTGGGCAATCGTCGGAGACGGCGGATTCCAGATGACGATGACGGAGCTGGGCACGGCTATGCAGGAAAAGGTCGCCGTCAATATTGCCATCATCAACAATGCCTATCTGGGTATGGTACGGCAGTGGCAGGAATTCTTCTACGAGGAACGCTACAACGCCACCCCCATGGTAAACCCGGACTTCTGTAAGCTGGCCGAGGCCTATGGTATCCCCGCCATCCGGGTTACCAGGCGCGAGGACATCAAGGAAGCCGTTGAAAAAGCCAGAGCATATACCGATGGGCCGTTCCTGATTGAATTTGCCGTTGAGAAACACGACATCGTTTACCCAATGGTTCCTGCGGGTGCTGATCTGGACGACATGATCCGCCGCCCCTCGGCGACGCCGGACATGGTGTAGCCCCAAGCATAAGGAAGCGAGAAAGAAACCATGAAACACACCTTGACTGCTCTTGTGGAAAACAAACCCGGCGTGCTGAACCGCGTTGTCAGTTTGTTTCGCCGCCGCGGATTCAACATTGACAGCCTGACCGTAGGCCGCACGCATACGCCGGAGATCTCCCGAATGACAATTGTCATGGAAGGGACAGAACTCGAAGCGCAAAAGGTCGAGAAAAACCTGTTCAAGTTAGTCAACGTCATCCAGGTTGATCAACTCAACGGCAAGCCAACGGTATCCCGCGATCTGGCATTGATCAAAGTGGCCGTGAATAGTTCCACACGATCAGAGGTCATGCAGCTTTGCGACATCTTCCGGGCACGCATCGTAGACGTCTCCCGCGACTCGGTCATCATCGAAATCACAGGGGACGAGCGCAAGATCGAAAGCTTCACCCAGATGCTGGAACCGCTCGGCATCATCGAGATGGTGCGCACAGGGGTTGTAGCCATGGGGCGCGGCGAGCACAGGCTGAGTCCAGAAGGTTACCAGCCAGCACCAACAAGCAACGGAAAAACCTACAAATCGGTTCTCTGACACACATCCGTCTTTAAGGAGAAATCATGGCAAAGCTGTATTATGACCAGGACGCAGACCTGGCCCTGCTGAAAGACAAGACGGTTGCCATCATTGGCTATGGCAGCCAGGGTCATGCCCATGCACTCAATTTGAAGGACAACGGCATTTCAGTGGTGGTCGGCCTGTACGAAGGCAGCAAGAGCAAGCCTAAAGCGGAAGCTGACGGCCTGACCGTGCTGCCCGTCGCCGAGGCGGCAGAACGCGCCGATGTGATCATGATGCTGGTACCGGATACCAAACAGGCGGCCATCTACCGGGAACACATCGCGCCCCACCTAAAACCGGGTGATACGCTCATGTTCGCGCATGGCTTCAACATCCACTTTGAACAGATCAAGCCACCCGATTTTGTGGACGTGAGCATGGTCGCCCCTAAAGCACCGGGACATCGCGTGCGCGAG
>JALSTC010000241.1 GCA_026983935.1 Ardenticatenia bacterium | reverse complement strand
TGCCTCTCCCTGTGTAGTGCGGTTCACCTGCCCGAACCCAACCACGGGCGATCGGGTTGAGGACTCAGTCTAGCATCGACGCCGGTGCTGCACCACTATGCGGATCTCGTCGTAGATATTACCGGGTGATATGACAGAAGCACCCGGCAGCAATGTTCATTTATGTTCATTTTAGCTCGTTTTTGCTTGACATACAAACATATCCGCGCTATTATGATCATAATAGCGCATTTGTCACCGCAGAGTTCCCAATCCGAAGGGAAACCGGTATGCTTGCCGGAGAAGCTAATTCCATCAACTCACCAGCAGCACAACCCTCCGACGCCCGCCTGCATGAAAGTCACCGCCCATCCTGTCAGAGTCGATTCCGTTCAGCGGCGACTTTTTTCTATCGCCCGACCCCGGCTGAGGAGCCGTCATTGTGAGAAACATCAAAGCAATGATCGAGCGCCTGATCGCGCTGCGGGAACAGGACGGCATCGAAATCACGCTGCTGGCCGTCTGCCCCAATTCCGATGCTGTGCTTGAAGCTGCCGTGCAGGCCGCCGCCCGTAATAATGCGCCGATGCTCTTCGCCGCGACCCTGAATCAGGTAGATCGCGATGGGGGCTATACCGGCATGACGCCAGCGCGTTTTGTGCAGCAGATGCAGGCATACGCCGGGAAATATGGCTGTCATGATGATCTGTACCCCTGCCTCGATCACGGCGGCCCCTGGCTGAAAGATCATCACACGCGAGGCCGGCTCAGCCTGGACGAAACCACTGCCGAAGTCAAGGCTTCCCTGACAGCCATGCTGGAAGCCGGTTATCAGCTTCTACACATCGATCCAACCGTTGACCGCACCCTGGATGGCCCGCCGACGGTTGACGTGGTGGTGCAGCGAAGCATTGATCTCATCGCCCATGCAGAGGCGGAGCGCAAGCGGCTTGGCCTGCCCCCCATCGCCTACGAAGTGGGCACAGAAGAAGTGCATGGCGGGCTGGTTGATATGGCAAATTTTCAGGACTTTCTGCAGCAGTTGCGGGATGGCCTGGCCCGGCAGGGGCTGCTGGACGCCTGGCCAGCTTTCGTCGTCGCCCAGGTTGGCACCGATCTGCATACGACCACTTTTGACGGCCAGGCTGCCAGTGCGCTGTACCAGATCGTCGCGCCCTATGGCTCGCTCATCAAGGGCCATTATACCGACTGGGTGGAAAACCCTCAGGACTATCCTGCGACCGGCATGGGCGGCGCAAACGTTGGCCCGGAATTCACAGCCGACGAATACGACGCGCTGCAGGCGCTGGTATCCCGTGAGCTGGACCTGGCCCGGACAGACCCCGGTCTCCGTCCTTCGCGCTTCATGGAGACGCTCACCGACGCCGTTGATGCCTCCAATCGCTGGCAAAAATGGCTCCAGCCGGAGGAAAAGGGTAAAACCCTGATGGCACTGTCTCCGATGCGGCGCGAATGGCTGGTAAAAACCGGGGCACGCTATGTGTGGGCGACGCCGGAGGTGGTGACCGCACGACAGCGGCTGTATGATAACCTGCGCCCGATCATGGGCGATCCCCACCGCCTTGTCGTGGACTGGATCACAGCGTCTATCGAACGCTATATCGTCGCCTTTCACCTGTTTAACGCCCGCCATTATTTTGCTTCATAGCGTTTGCCAGAACGATCGGTAGAGTTGCCGTGAAAGGTTGAGTATGATAAGCAATTCCACGCCGTCACCACAGGCAGATTTACTGCTGCGCGATTACCGTCCGCAGCCCAGGCTGGCCGTCCCGGAGACACAGGTCACAAAGCCACACGTCCCCGTAATTGACGCCCATAATCACCTGAGCCTGCTGGACATCAACTGGATGGAGCGTCCACTCTCGGAACTGCTGGACTGGCTCGACGAGGCCGACGTGCGTGTGTTCGTCGACCTGGACGGCGGCTGGGGAGAAGAGCTGCTGAATCGCCATCTGGACAAATTCAAGAGCGCCGCCCCGGAGCGGTTCATCCACTACGGCGGCGTGGACTGGGGCCAGTGGCCCAGGCACGGCAACCGCTTCGGTGAGTGGGCGGCTGCCCGGCTGCGGGATCAGGTCTCGCGGGGAGCACAGGGGCTAAAAATCTGGAAGAACCTGGGACTGCGGCTGCGCGATCATGAGGACAAGCTGGTGAGCGTGGATGACCCGCGCCTGGATCCGATCTGGGCCACGGCAGGTGAGCTGGGCATCCCTGTGACGATCCACATTGCCGATCCGGTCGCTTTCTTTGATCCACTCGATGCCACCAACGAACGCTGGGAAGAACTGCATGCGCACCCCGACTGGCACTTCCCCTCACCGCCTTACCCCTCTTTCCAGTCAATCGTTGAGGGACTGGCACGAGTCGTGCTGAGACATCCGGAGACACTGTTCATCGGCGCACACGTTGGCTGCTATGCGGAGAATCTGGCATGGGTGGGCGACCTGCTCGATCGCGCGCCCAACTTCAACGTGGACATCGCCGCCCGCATCGCCGAACTGGGCCGCCAGCCCTATACGGCACGGCGCTTCTTCCTTAAATACAGCGACCGCATCCTGTTTGGCACCGATCTGCCGCCGGATCCGGCCATGTACCGCATCCATTACCGCTTTCTGGAAACGGACGATGAGTACTTCGCCTATGCGCTGGAATGGCCGCCGCCGCAGGGCCGCTGGATGATCTACGGGCTTTACCTGCCGGAGGACGTGCTCCATAAGGTTTACTATCAGAATGCGCAGCGCATTCTGGGGCTGACGTAGAGCCTCAGCAGTCCCGGCCCTCTGCCTGTGATCAGGGACATATCATCTCCTGCAGCGTCGGGGAATCAATCAGGCCGCCCTTTCACGGGGCGGCCTGTCCTGTGTCCTGGGATGAAAAGCTTTCGATACCCATCCCAATGCGGCAGCATGGGTACGGCAGGTCGCAGCCATGACCGATGACCGGCGGCGATTTCACTGCACCTTACCAACTGAATAGCTCAGCCGTCGGCGCATTTCAGAACTGCACAAAACCTGTGCAATTTGGGAGTGACCCCGAGAGGACTCGAACCTCCAACCAAGTGATTAAGAGTCACCTGCTCTGCCAGTTGAGCTACGGGGCCACTGCAAATTATACCAGAGCCGATCCCGTCGTCAAGATAAAATCGGTAGTGTGTTGTTCAGTGATAGTGCCCCCTGGACGTGTTCAGTAAGAATGCCACCTTATGGACACAGGGTGACAATGACAGGCAGAATCAGGCCGTCAATCTCATGATTCCAGAAAGTCCCACTGCGTCTCGATAACATAGACCACGCGATCATCCGGCAGAGTCATATACGTGTAGGGATAGCGGTATGCGCCGGAACTCTGCATGCGCATGGTGTAGCCTTCTTCTGGCGCGGTGGCCCAGCCCAACTGCTCGCGCAGCCATTCATCCTCTGCCCAGACCTTGCCAAAACCCCGCTCCGGCTGATACATGCCCGACGGCGGCGTGGCATCCACTGCGACGATATCGCCCTCCACCCATGTATCCTGATAGCGCCGCACCGTGCCGCCGTTCAGAAGCGCATATATCTGACCGATATCCCCACGCCACAGCATATACCCACCCTCAAATGATTGGAACGCGCCAGGGAT
>JALSTC010000240.1 GCA_026983935.1 Ardenticatenia bacterium | reverse complement strand
CGTCCGGATTGATCAGCAGCCCGCTGTCCCCGACCACTTCTGGCAGCGAACCGCGATTGGCCACCAGCGTTGGTGTGCCGCAGGCCATCGCCTCCAATGCGGGCAGCCCAAAGCCCTCATAGAATGATGGGGTGGCCAGCAGGCTGGCCGCGTTGTAGAGTGCGGGCAGAAGGGCCGGGGGGATATTTTCCCGCCAGAAGATGTGTGAATCAAGCCCCAGTCGCTCAACTTCGGCTTCCAGATCATCTGCCAGCCATCCGCGCCGACCGGCCAGCACCAGCGGCGGTGCGGATGGGCATTCCTCACGCAGCCGACGGTAGGCAGCCAGCAGACCCGGGATGTTCTTGCGCGGCTCAAAGGTTCCGACGAACAGAATGAACCCACGGGGCAGGTCAAGCTGCTGACAGGCGGCGGCGATTTCTTCCTCTGGCAGCGGCTTGAAGCGAGGATCAACGCCCAGCATATGCACGGTGATCTGCTCTGGCGGGACTCCCAACATGTGCACAAGATCGTGCCTGGTGGCTTCTGAATCCGCCAGAATATGATCGGCCTGGCGCACGGCCCGCCTGATCTGGCCGTTGTAATAGCGGCGGCTTTCCGCCGTCAGGAATTGCGGATAATGCAAAAAATTCAGATCGTGCACAGTAATGACGAATCGCCGCGCCCCCCACAATGGAGGAATGAAATCCGGGCTGTGCAGGATATCCAGCCGTAATGGCATCAGTTCTGCGGCCAGTGTCCATTTTTCCAGGCGGTGGTGACATGGCGTCCACAGACTGGCGCATGAGAAATTCGGGCCGGGTTGGAGGCGGCGGCTGTCTTTTCGGCTTTGCAGGATGTGATAGTCTGTCTGCCTGTCAATGGCTGCCAGGGCCTCGATGATGCGCTGCGTGTAGGCTGCGATGCCGCCTGCGCGATAGTAGATTAAACGAGCGTCAATTCCGATTCGCATAGCCTGCATATTATAACGCAGGATAAATCTTCGGTGAGAGTCGCGGTTTTTTCGGTTTCGAGGCCTCTGCCGGATACGTTATAATGCAGGAAATGTGGTTGTGCTGGAGGATGGACATGGACCTGAACCAGGTCGCACGGATGATTGAGTGGCTGGATGAAGAACGACGACGTGATAAGGCGACCATCGCTGCGCTGGAGGAACGCATTCAGCAGCAGCAGGATACGATCGCCCAGATGACCCAGCGCCTGAACGGCATTGAAAGTGATCAGGCGACGATGCGCGGCGCGTTCCTGCCCGCCGGTCGGGAGCTTGAAATTGCCGATCAACTGCGCCTGGAAATCCAGCAGATGATGGAGCAGGTGGAGGCCAAACGCCTGACGGCAGAACGCGAGGCCGAACGCCGTGCCGCGATCTCCCGTGACAGCATTGTTCGTCCGCTGCGTGAAATGGGTGAGCGGCTGGACAAACTGGAGCGTTCGCTGGAACAGATATCCTCCGTCCGGGTGGAGCAGGACAGGATTGCCAGCGCGATCCCGGCACTTCAGCAGCGGCTGGATGATCTGGCGAAGAAGCTGGAGGAGCCGGATAGAAGGCTTGCCTTCCTGGAAGAGCAGCGCCGCGCCGATTCGCGCCGCCTGTCTGAGCTGCAGTCCGAGATTCCGGAGCTGCAAAAGCAAATAGATGGCTTTCGTCCGAAGCTGGAATTGCTCGAAGAAATGGCTCTGCGCAATGAAAAGCGTGTGCTTGAGGTGCAGAGCAGTGAACGTGAACGGCGTGAGCAGATTCAGCAGTTTATTGACCAGCAGAACCTGTTGATTCAACAGCGCGATCAGCAGTTCACGGAGCTTGCCAGCAAGATCGGCGCGTATGACGAAGATATGCAAAAATACATGCAGCGCTTTGAAAGCTGGGCGGAGACTTACCGCCGCATGAAGCGCGTGATTGATGATTTTGATCGCATCAGCGATCGGCTGGAGCGACGCATTAATGAGGTCGCGGAGATGCAGCGGCTCTCTGAAGATCGCTTCCGCCAGGAGTGGAATGCCTGGACGGCTGATGACCAGAAGCGCTGGAAGCAGTTTACGCTGACCAATGATGAAGCGTGGCGCAGCCACGACAAAGAATTCGAACAGTATATCGCCCGACTGGAATCGTTCATCGAGCAGATCAAGCCGCTGCGCGACGGACTGGATCGCCTTTGGGCCTTGCAGCGTGCGCAAGCCGCACTTTACCGGGAGCAGTACCAGGCGCTGCTGGATGAGTATGATTCGCAGGTCACCGGCCTGTCGAGCGGCACGGCTGCCTCTGCCGGCAACGGTGGCAGCGGAGTCACGCGGTAGCAAGCGGGGCCGGCAGCAGATAACGCGGGAGCCATTTCCAGCGCCATGATCGGTGGCGCTGGATCGTTTTGCCAGGATTAGAACAGTCATGACTTACGTAATCGGAACCGCAGGACACGTCGATCACGGTAAATCTACGCTGGTGAAGGCGCTGACGGGCATCGATCCGGATCGTCTGCGTGAGGAAAAAGAGCGTGAGATGACCATTGATCTGGGCTTTGCCTGGATCAAACTGCCAGATGGCCTGGAGATCGGGGTGGTGGATGTGCCCGGACACCGTGATTTTATTGAGAATATGCTGGCCGGGGTGGGTGGCATTGATGCGGCGCTGTTCGTCGTGGCGGCGGATGAAGGCGTGATGCCGCAGACGCGCGAGCATCTGGCCATTCTCGATCTGCTGGATGTGCCGGGCGGAGTCATCGCCCTGACCAAAATCGATTTGGTTGATGACCCGGAGTGGCTTGAACTGGTTGAGATGGATGTGCGTGAGATCATGCAGGGGACAGTGTTGGCCGACGCGCCGATTGTGCCTGTTTCTGCCCGCAGCGGTGAAGGACTGGATGAGCTGACCCATGTGCTGGCCGATTATCTGGTGTCCAGGCCGCCCCGGGCGGATCAGGGCCATCCACGGCTGCCCGTGGATCGCGTTTTCACGATCAGCGGCTTCGGAACGGTGGTTACCGGCACGCTGACAGGCGGAAGCCTGGCCGTGGGTGATGCCATCGAACTGCAGCCTGGCGGCCTGACAGGGCGTATTCGCGGCCTGCAGTCCTACCAGACAAAGCTGGAACGTGTGCAGCCGGGTAACCGCGTGGCCGTCAATATCAGCGGCATCGAAAAGAATGATGTGAAGCGCGGGCAGGTGCTGACCGTGCCCGGCTGGCTGCGCAGCACCCGGCTGGTGGATGTGCGTTTTCGCCATCTGGCCGATGCCGGCCGTCCGCTGAAGCATAATGCCGAAGTCAAGTTCTTCTCCGGGGCGGCGGAGACTCTGGCCCGTGTGCGACTGCTGGATGCCGATGAGCTTCCCCCCGGTGCTGAGGGCTGGCTGCAAATTCGTCTGGAGCAGCCTGTGGCACTGGTGCGGGGCGATCGCTTCATTTTGCGCTACCCTTCTCCTCCGGAGACAATTGGCGGCGGCAGGGTGGTTGATCCCGGCCCGGGGCGGCGCTGGCGGCGGCATCGCCCGGAGGTGATCGCCCGGCTGGAAACGCTCGCCAGAGGCACGCCGGCGGAGCTTGTTGCCCAGGCGCTGGAACGTGCAGCGGCCCCTATGCGGGCGGACGAAATCAGGGGGCGCACCGGTATGTCGGCTGAGGAAGTGCAGG
>JALSTC010000239.1 GCA_026983935.1 Ardenticatenia bacterium | reverse complement strand
TGAAGCTGCCTGTCAGACGCTCCAGCTACGTTTGCCTGACGGTGCTGACGATCACCTTACGATAGATCGGATTTATCAGGCTGTCGGTGCGCGGTCAGGCGTTCGCGCAGCCAGTCCAGCCAGGCATCCAGCCCTTCCCCCGTTTTGGCGGAGAGGGGGAAGAAGATCAGTCCCGGATTCAAAACCTCGACACCATGCCGGAAGTAAGCCACGTCGAAATCTTCGTAGCGCAGCATGTCGATTTTGTTGAGCAGCAGTACGTCTGCGCCCCGGAACATGGCCGGGTATTTGTAGGGTTTGTCGTCGCCTTCTGCGACGCTGGCGATGACGATGTTGTAATGCGTGCCCAGCCGGAAGGCCGCCGGGCAGATCAGGTTGCCCACGTTTTCCACCAGCAGTAGATCAAGCGCGGTGAGATCGATCTCCGGCAGTGCGGCGTGCACCATGTTGGCGTCAAGATGACAGTTGCCGCCGGTGTTGATCAGCGTGACGGGGATGCCCGTCGCCGCGATCTTTTCGACGTCAATTGTCGCCACGTCGCCATCCAGTGCACCCAGCCGGAAGTCGTCCTTCAGCCCTTCCACCGTGCGGGTGATGATGCTGGTCTTGCCCGCGCCGGGGGAGGCCATCAGGTTGAGCGCCAGCACGCCTGCTGCATCAAGCTGGCGGCGCACGGCGTCGGCCAACTGGTCGTTGGCGCTCATGATGTTTTCGACAACAGGAATTTCAGGCATTGCTCAGTCCTCAACCTCGATACTATCCAGATAGAATTCTTCACCGCGTTTGACAGTGACCCGGCCACTGCCGCACTGCGGGCAGTGGTAATCGCCGCTGCGTGGAAATTCATGCCCGCAGTCGTGGCATTGCAGCACCGCGCTGATGCGCTCGAAGTGCAGTGCCGCCCCCTCGGCGATCGTGTCCTTGCTGACGAAATCCCAGTAGAACTGCACCGAATCATCCACCACGCTGGACAGCTCGCCGATCACAAGATGCAGCGCGGTGATCCGGTGGGCGTGTGCCGCTTCAGCGTGCCGCAGTGCCAGATCGAGTAAATTTTGCGTGATGCCGAGTTCGTGCATATCCTTTTCCAGATTGCAGACTGCGTTATCATCTTCTTCATCATAGGCCACTGCGATGGCCGTTTCGTAGTGACACTGCTCGCCATTCGCCCGTCATTGGTCTGAAAAAATGGCCTGAGGCGGCTCCTGGCGAACGAATTGACCGGATCGAAACCACCTGAAAGAGAAGAGAAATCTTTGATGCTGACCATGGACAGCCCGCGTCATATGGTGCGCTTGCACGGCGGCTGGCAGGTGTGTGCCCGCCCGCTGGATGAGACGGCCCCACCGGGTGAGGCGGCGTTTGCCGATGCCGTGACCGTCCCGGAGTGCGCGCATTTGCAGCCTGTGCTCTACCCTGACCGCCCGTACTGGGGCGACCATCTGCGTGCCATCAATGAGCAGGCCTGGTTTTATCGCCGCAGCTTTGACGCACCGGATGTGCCGTTCCGCCGGGCACGGCTGCGTTTTGAGGGTGTGGATTACTTTGCCTCGGTCTGGCTGAACGGGCAGTTCATCGGGGAGCACGAGGGTGCTTTCATGCCCTTTACGCTGGATGTGACGGACGCCCTGCGTCCCGGCGAAGCAAACACGCTGCTCCTGCGCGTGACATCCCCCTGGGATCCGCCTAATCCGCGCGGCAGCTATCCGGTCAATCACGTGATCCGGGGGCTGGTCAAGGGGCTTTACGAGCACGGCGAGGGCGTCATCCCGCCGAATGTCAACCCGATCGGCGTCTGGCGGCCTGTGTGGCTGCTGCTGGACGGCGGCCTGAGTCTGGATCACGTGCGGGTGCAGACTGAGCTGGATGGCACCCTCCACCTTGACTTCACGGCCACCAATGCCACCGGTGAGCGGTGGCAGGGGGTGCTGGCGCTGGACATCGCCGCCGAAAACCACGAAGGGCCGGGCGCGACTGATGTGCTGGCGCTGACGCTGGAACCCGGCACACATCATATCACCCATACCCTGCGTGTCCCGGAGCCGCGCCTGTGGTGGCCATGGGATCATGGACAGCCGAATCTGTACCATCTGACGGCCATGCTGCATAATGAAAGCGAACAGCCCACCGGTACACTCAAGACGACTTTTGGCATTCGCACCGTGCGGCTGGAACGTGGGCCGGATCGCTTTACCTTCTGGATCAATGACCGTGCGGTGTTTCTGCGCGGGACGTCCTATATGCCCGGTTTGTATTTTTCGCAGTGTAGCCGCGAGTCGCTGGCGCGGGATGTGGCGCTGGCCCGCGGGGCCAATCTCAATTTGCTGCGTGTACATGTGCACGTCTCGCCGCCAGACCTCTACGATCTGTGCGATCGCGCCGGGATGCTTATCTGGCAGGACTTCGAGCTGAACTGGGTGCATGATCCGTCGCCGGAGTTCGAGGCGCGGGCCTTGCAGCTTCAGCGCGGCATGATTGATTTTTTGGGCAATCATCCTTCAATCCTGACCTGGACGTGTCATAACGAGCCAACGATGGTGCTTGCCCACCGTGAAAACTACGAAAAACATCCCGACCCGGCCCTCTATACAGATGCCCGCCGCCGGGATCCCACACGCCCGGTTTTCATCTGTTCCGGCCAGATGGAGGATGACTGGCAGCGTGCCGGGGACGTTCACACCTATTATGGCGCACTGTGGACCCGGCGTTACACCGATGTATACCGCCACCGGATGCGGATGAATACAGAGTTTGGTTTTGAAGCGCCCGCCGCGCTGCCGACCCTGCAGCAGTATCCGGATGTCTGGGAGCGGCTGAAACATCTGGAAGAGCAGATTGACGATCTCTGGGGCTATCAGGCAGCACTGATCCAGTATCACGTAGAGCACTTTCGGCGCACGCGGCCCGATGGCTGCGCCGGGTATGTTCACTTCTGGCTGGCCGATCTTGTGCCGCAGGTGGGATGTGGTGTGCTGGATTCGGCGCGGCGGCCCAAGCGCGGCTATCAAGCGTTGCAGCGCGCTTCCCAGCCGCTTCAGGTTGCGCTTGAACATGATGGCCGCCGCCCGATCGCGGTGTGGGTATTCAACGACACGCCGCAGGTTTACGCCAATGCCGTTGTTAGCTGGCAAGTATATGATGAAATGGGACGGCTCCTGCTGGAAGGCGCACAACCTTTTGACGTGGCGGCCAATGCCTCACAGCGGGTCATGCCGGTGCAATGGAATGTCGCTCCGGCGGACTGCGCCCGCGTGACTCTGACCCTGCATGATGTCGGGGGCGAGCTTCTGGCGGAAAATGCCTATGATCGCCCTTTCCAGCCGATGGCGCGTCCGCGTGGCTATCCCTGGAAGTTCGATCCCTATCTGGGCTGCAAAGTCTTCGACCGGCCCGATGCACCCAGTCTGGCTGACCAGAGCAGTAATCCACTGATCCGACTGGTGCCGCTGGCTGTGCGCGAAGCTGTGGCCGAGTGGGCGCTGCGGCAGAAGCTCCCGCTCTGGATGCTGTCGGCCATCAGTCGTATGACCCGGCCTTTTGTGCAGCCGTAGTGCCGGGCCGGTCGGAGAATCAACGACAGGGAGGCCAATGACTCGCTGCCTCCCTGTCATTTGCCATGACTGCCGCCTGCATCAGCGGGCGGGGGTCA
>JALSTC010000238.1 GCA_026983935.1 Ardenticatenia bacterium | reverse complement strand
AAATCTGGCGGCTGCCGCCCGGCGCAGCCGAAGCGGCCCTGATCTCGGACGCCTTCGGCAACGACAACTCACCCTGCGTGCTGCCGGATGGCCGTATCGTCTCGCTGTGGTTGGAACGCCCGGAGAATCCGACCGGTTTCCACGAGATCAAGATCATGGCTGCTGACGGCAGCGCCTATGCAATGGCCCTGACGGGGATTGACGTGCTGGACGGCGGCATCGGCTGCGGCGAGTAACGCAGGCAGTCAGCGGGCATTGAAGCGCACGTCCAGCGCCACCGTGCGGCGCAGCCCTTCCTCAAGGGAGACCTTCGGCGTGTAGCCAAGCTTCTCGCGGGCCAGCGTCAGATCGGCGCACAGCCGGGAGACGCCCGCCGGAGTCTTGGAGTGGATGGGCCGTGCTGACTTACCAACCACGCGCTCGACCAGGTGCATCAGCTCCTTCACGCTGGTTTCGACTCCGCTGCCCACATTGATCACCCGGCGGTCTACATCCGGTGCGGTCGAAGCGGCAACCAGCGCATCCACCACGTCATCCACATAGACGTAATCGCGGGTATTGCTGCCGTCGCCATGAATGATCACGCTGCCCCCGGCGCTGATGCGCTGCACAAAGGCCGGGATCACCGGCGGGAAGGAGACCGTCAGCGGCTGACCCGGCCCGTAGGCATTGAAGATGCGCAGGCAGACGGTCTGAATGCCCCACAACATGCCAATGGTGCGCACGTAATACTCCGACGCCAGCTTGCTGACGGCATAGGGAGAACGTGGGTCGGGTGGCAGGGCCTCATGCACCGGCTGGACGGCCTGGTCACCGTATACCGCGCCGGAAGAAGCCAGCACCACACGCCGGACGCCGACGTCGCGCATCGCTTCCAGCACACTGACCGTCCCGCCCACATTGACGGCATTGTACTCACGGGGATACTGAAGACTTTCCGGAACGTGTACCCGCGCCGCCAGATGATAGACGCACTCCACACCCTGAAGCAGCGTCCACAGCCGGGGCACGTCATTGACATCACCACGTGTGAAAGAGATTTCCGGGGACAGCCGCGACTCGTCGCCGCTGCTCAGGTCGTCAATCACACGTACTTCATGCCCATCTGCCACAAGGCGGTTGGCCAGCGCCGCGCCCAGAAATCCAGCGCCGCCGGTAATCAGATAACGCATGCCATCATTCCTTTATCAAGCAGTATTCCCATGTAACCCAAAGGGTGCATTTGCTGTTGGGGACACATGCCCCCAGATCAAAGGAAAACTATCAGAAGCAGGCTTTTCCCCCTGAACCCGCGACTTGAGTCACGGGCGGCGATGTCCGTTCGGCCTCAATACTGAATACACCCTGCTCCCAATTATAACAGACCCATGCCAATCCGTTTATGCTATAATGATTTCATTGATCCCCGTCCACCGCAGGCATCCATCATGACCCAAACCACGCTCGAAACAGAAGCCGTCCGCCCGCCCCACCCTCACCCGTCGGCGCGTCCGTACCGGCGCACGACCGTCTGGCTGGTGGTGGGATTTGCCGCGCTGATCATGGCGCTGTGGTGGCTGGGCACACCGGCGGGCATCCAGGGGAAAGCCAACGCCATCGGCTATGCCATCTGCCACCGCATCGCCGACCATTCCTTCCAGATCAACGGCCAGCCGCTGCCACTTTGCGCCCGCTGCACAGGCATTTACCTGGGCGTGATGACTGGTTTCGCCATCCTGATCGCGGCAGGCCGGGGCCGTGCCAGCCGTCTGCCGCCGGTGCGGGTGCTCATCATGCTGGCGGTTTTCGTCGGTCTGATGGGTCTGGACGGGATCAACAGCTTCCTGTATCTCTTCCCCGGCTACAGCGGCCCCTATGAACCGCAGAACTGGCTGCGCCTGATCACCGGATCGCTGGCCGGGATCGCCATGATCAATTTGATCTATCCCGTTTTCCACACCAGCGTCTGGGCGCGCCCCGATCCCCGGCGCACATTGCACTCATTATGGGAACTGACCGGGATGGCAGCGGTCGTTGTGCTGGTGGATGCGCTGGTGATCACGGAAAACCCCACACTGCTGCTGATCTTCGGGCTGGTCAGCACAGTCGGCCCGGTGCTCATCCTGACCCTGTCCTGGTCGGTGCTGTTCCTCAGTATGGCCCGCCGGGAAAACAGCGCCCACACCCGACGCGATCTGATCATCCCGCTGCTGGCCGGGCTGGCGCTGGCCTTTCTCATGCTCGGCGCCATTGATGGCGGGCGCTACCTGCTCACGGGCACGTGGGACGGCTTCGATTTCAGCACATTGGCCGCCCGCTGACTTGACAATGTCCCGCTCCGCCGGGCACAATACAGATAACAGATTGGATTAACCCAATAAAAGGCAGGGGTGATGACTCAAACAGACTATACTAAAATCCTCGTCCCGCTGGACGGCTCCGGATGGGCAGAGCGGGCCGTGCCACATGCTGCCGAGATCGCCCGCAACCATGACGCCGAGCTTGTGCTGCTGCACGTCTACCAGCCGCCGATGGCGGAATATGTGGATCAGATCGCGCTGGCCGGTGTGACCGAAATCGCCGACCAAATTCGGGAACGTGCGGAGAGCTACCTCGTCGGTTTGCGCAACCAGCTCCGGCAGCAGGGAATCAATGCCTCCTATGCAGTGGTCGAAGGCGGGAAGCCCGCCGCCGTGATCTGCGATTTCGTCCGGGATGAGGGCATCGATCTGGTGGTGATGTCCACGCATGGCCGGACGGGGCTGGCCCGCTTCCTGTTCGGCAGCGTGGCACAAAAGGTGCTCCAGAGCGTGCGCGTGCCGGTCATGCTGATCCGTCCCGATGAACCGGAAGGCAAAGAAGTCCAGCAGCCGAAATAGACGCCACCGCTTACCGAACGGCAAGGGCATCAAACGGCGGCGTGTGGTCTCGCACCGCACGCCGCAGCGATTCCAGCGCAGCCAGCGCCGCCGCCCGCTCCTGCTCGCTCAAGGCCAGCGCGGCAAATTCGTCTTCATCCAATACCACCATCTCGCCATCCGGCAGCACCAGCAGATCCAGCGCCAGGTCTTCCGCCATGACCGAGTCTGCTGTCAGAACTGCCGGGCGCGTCACATTACAGTACCAGGCCTTGATCCGGTCGTCGTCCGCATCATGCACTTCGAAAATGTTATACCAGCGGTCGCTGTAGAACCATTCGACGAAGCGATCACCCCGCAGAAAGACCACCTCATCGCCGACGGAAACCGCGTCGCGACCAAACCGTGCCTCAAGCTGCACCCACGTCGCCCCTCGTGCCAGCACCTTGCCGACATAGCGAAAAACTTCTTTCCCGCTGTGATCAAGCTTGATCACGGTGATCGTGTCTTTCATCAGTTCATCCTGGCTCACGCCCGGCCCGGCGTATACACGGCCAGCAGCAGCCCTTCCCTCAGCCGGACGGACGCCACAGGCCCGGTCATCACATTGCTGATCCCCCGCGCCGGGCCAAAGAACAGCGTCTCATCCCGCAGGGCATACTGCAGACCGGTCGTCGTGATACCGGACACATCGCCGCCCAGTGGCAGCAGCGACAGCGTATCGCCTGCCGCGCCGTAAATGACATTCTCGCCTGCCCGCAGAAGCCACGCCGCCTGACGCCCCACCAACAGCCGCACGTCGCGCCCGACAAGCTGCGGC
>JALSTC010000237.1 GCA_026983935.1 Ardenticatenia bacterium | reverse complement strand
GCCACTGCGCCGGTTTACCACACTGTTCAGCGCGGCGAGACGCTGGCCAGCATCGCACGCTATTATGGCGTTGACTGGCAGGAGCTTGCCCGGGCCAATAATATCGCCAACCCTAACCGTATTCTCGTCGGGCAGCGGCTCACGATTATGACTTCCGGGGCACCGCAGAGCGCCACAGCACCTCCCCCGGCAGCATCAGCACCGGCCCCGGCAGACCCGCTGGTCACCAACGCCCCGAATCCCGCCCAGGCACGCACCCATATCGTGCAGCCCGGCGAACATCTTTCCGGAATCGCGCAGCGCTACGGCGTTTCATGGACCACCATCGCCCGCGCCAACGGAATCGTTGATCCCAACCGGCTGCTGGTGGGCCAGGCACTGACCATCCCGGCAGCCGACATTACACCCAACACCCCCACATACCTGCAGCCGACAACCGGGCAGCCCGTCGGCCCGGCGCCAACGGTCACCAACGGTAAGCAGATCATCGTCGATCTGAGTGAGCAGCGTGCTTATGCGTATCAGGATGGGCAGTTGATGCGGAGCGTGATTGTTTCAACGGGCCTGCCCAACACGCCAACCGTACTGGGCGACTACAACATCTACTGGAAGCTAACTTCACAGACCATGCAGGGGCCGGGCTACTATCTACCAGGTGTGCCCTGGGTGATGTATTTCTATCAGGGATATGCCATTCATGGTACATACTGGCACAACAACTTCGGGCGGCCCATGAGCCACGGCTGTGTAAATCTGACGATCCCCGATTCGCAGTGGTTCTTTGAATTTGCGGAAGTCGGGACACCCGTCCGCGTCGTACCCTAAAGTGAACGGGTGGGGGTTACCGGCGTTCCAGCAGCTTACTGTACATATCCACCGTCACAGCCAGCACCAGCACAACGCCCTGAATCACCTGCTGCGGGTAGGAAGCAACTCGCAGCAGGTTCATGCCATTGCCAAGCACGCCGACTAGAAGCGCACCGACAACTGCTCCCAGCACACTGCCTACACCACCAAACAGGCTCACGCCGCCCAGCACTGCCGCCGCGATAGCCTCCAGTTCCAGGCCGACGGCGACCTGCGGCTGCGCGGACCACAAACGTGCGGTAAGCAGCAAACCGGCCAGACCGGCCAGCAAACCGCTGAGGCCATACGTGATCAACTTCACCCGGCTGACGGAGACGCCAGCCAGCCGCGCCGTCTCCTCGCCGCCGCCAATGGCATAAATGTGCAGGCCAAAACGTGTGCGAGTCAGCAGAAGCCAGGCCAACAAAACGACCACGATCCACACGGCCACAGGAGCAGGAAAATTTCCGAATTTCCCTGTTCCCCAGAAGGTGTAGGCTTCGCCCATACCGGAGATCGGCTCGCCGCTGGTATACACCAGGGTCAAACCCCGCGCGATGCCGAGCATTGCCAGCGTTGCCACAAAAGGCGGCAGTTTGCCAAAAACGATCAATCCCCCGTTCACCAGCCCCAGGAACAACCCCACACCAAGCCCGGCAAGCATCGCCACGCCTACCGGCACCTCGTTATTGACGATCAGACCGGCGGAGATCGCTCCCGCCAGCGCCGCCACCGACCCAACTGACAGATCAATACCGCCCAGCAGCATGGTCAACGTCATACCAACGGCCACAACAATCACATGGGAATTCTGTACGGCAATGTTGACCAGATTCCGGCTCTGTAAAAAGCGGTCGGTGGTCAGCGAGAAATAGCCCATCAATACGAGCAGCACCAGGAAAACGGTTCCCCGACGCAGCCAATTCGCCAGTGTTGTCCGCCGCCTGTCTGTCACTGTCATGACTTACCCATCCTGCCGTTGGAATTGTTTGCCAGACTGCCCGTCGCCGCGCTCATAATCTCATCCTGGCTCGCCGTACGCGGATCGAATTCTCCGCTCAACCGCCCTTCATGCATGACAAGCACCCGATCGCTGACCCCCAGCACCTCTGGCAGTTCGGACGATATCATCAGGATACCAACCCCGCGTTCGGCCAGTTGATTCATCAGCCTGTGAATCTCCGCCTTCGCCCCAACATCGATCCCGCGTGTCGGCTCGTCCAGAATCAGCACCTTGGGTTCCAGTGTCAACCATTTGGCAATGACAACCTTCTGCTGATTCCCGCCGCTGAGGTTGCGCACCCGCTGCCGGAGTGAGGGCGTGCGAATGTCCAACCGCTGCACGAAAGATTCTGCAATCCGCTCAACCCGTCTGTGCCGGATGATCCCCCACCGTGTCAGGCGTTCCAGAAGCGCCATAACGATATTCGCGCCGACACTCATCCGCAAAAACAAACCCTGGGCTTTGCGGTCTTCCGGCACAAATCCAATGCCATGCTGTATGGCCTGCGCTGGCCGCCTGATCGTAATCTCCCGGCCATCCAGACGAACCGTGCCCCGGTCAGTCGGGCGCACACCAAAAATCGCTTCGGCCAACTCAGTCCGGCCAGCGCCGACCAGACCTGCCAGCCCAAGTATTTCGCCGCGGTAAAGCTTGAAGCTGATATCCTCGATCACACCATGTGAACTCAAACCTTCCACCTCGAGTATCACATCAGCCGTGCTCTCGCGGTCAATGCGCTCGTAAATATCAGTCACTTCACGCCCGACCATCATCCGGATGATCTGTTCTTCGGTCACGTTCGCTATCGGCTCCGTCCCGACCAGCTCACCGTCCCTCAGTACCATGACACGGTCGGCCACCTCGAAAATCTCTTCCAGGCGGTGTGTAATAAAGATGATGGAAACGCCCTGCTCACGGAGCGCACGCATCTGTTGAAACAGCGTCTCCACTTCGCGCTCGGTCAGCGAAGAAGTCGGCTCATCCATCACGATCAGCCGCGCATCCAGCGAAAGCGCCTTGGCCACCTCAACCATCTGCTGCTGTGCCAGCGGCAGCAGGCTCACCTGCATGCGGGGATCAATTTCCAGGCCAAGCCGATCGAGCTGCTGGCGGGCCATCTGGTAAAGTTTCTTCCAGTCGATCGTGCCGGGAATTGTCCCTTTTGGCTCCCGTCCCAGATAGATGTTCTTGCCAACATCCAGATACGGGATCAGGGCCAATTCCTGATGGATCATGCTGATCCCTAACGCCTGGGCATCATGCGGGGAATGGACAGCCACCCGGCGGCCATTCCAGAATATCTCCCCGGAATCGGGAGGAAAAACACCACTCAGTACGCGCATCAGGGTGCTTTTGCCCGCGCCATTTTCACCCACCAGGGCCAGAATCTCGCCCGGGTAGACAACCAGTTCAACATCGTCAAGCGCCTGCACACCCGGGAACGATCGGGAAATATGCGTCATATGTAGCAAGGGTTGAGGGTCCGTCATTGCCCGCCTGCCTGCCTCATCACCACGATTAAAGAAAAAGGCGTGTAGGGACATTGGATGCCCCTACACGCCCAACATTGGAAACCCTAGTCAAGGGTGTCGGCGGTGACCAGCGCCAGATCAACGGGAATGCTCTCCGGCACTTCCTCACCGGCCAGATAGGCAGCCGCCGTCTGCACGCCGAGTTCACCCATCAGCGCAGGCTGCTGGGCAATGGTCGCCGCAAGCCGACCGTCCCGCACCGCCTGCACGGCATCATCAATGGCATCGAAGCCCACAAACACGATGTCCTCTGCACGACCAGCCGCTTCCGCCGCCTC
>JALSTC010000236.1 GCA_026983935.1 Ardenticatenia bacterium | reverse complement strand
GGCGGCACAGTGAACAGCCCCCCCCCAGTTTTTTGGGTATGTGCCCGCCTGAAAACATGGTTACAATAAATTGGGGAAGAACTTGTATCCAGAAATGGACGGTGGAATGCGTTCAACAAGCCGACGCGCCACGGTGATCTGGCTGATCATGATCGGGCTGCTGCTGGGCATTGTGGTGATCTCCGGCGCGGTCACGCCGCAGGTGCAGCTTCTCACCAGCGGCCTGTACCTGCTGATGGCGCTTGCTGCCCTGGGCGTCCTGTCCTGGGATGGCCTGCGACGCCGCCTGCCCGCCTGGGAACGCCCATCGCTCGGATTCGACGTCGGGCGGTCCCGGCGCGGCAGGCGAATCAGCACAGCAGCACAGCGCGCACAGGAACGCGCCCGCCATCTGCCCGGCTACCAGGAACGCTACCAACTGCTGGATGTCGGGCTGATCGTCAGCGAGGTGCGCCCGGACGGGCTGCACCTGCGGCGCGGCGATTTCTCCCTTGATGACCAGGCATTGCAGCCCTACGCCGTGCTGTACGTAGACCCCACCTGGGCCGATGACACGGTCACCGCCCGCTTTGAAATACTCGACCCGGCAGGAGAAACCCTGTTCATCTGCGAGGATCGCGTACACCTGCGCGGCGGGCAGAACAACGTGATCGCCAGCTACCGCCTGCCGCTGCATGAGCAGGCCGGGGCAATGCAGCCGGGCCTGTGGGAGCTGCGCGTGGCCGTGGACGGCATCACGCTCGGCCTGCACACGTTCAGCGTCGCGCCTTCACTGCAGGAGCGGCGGCGCATGTTTCGGGAGGGCACGGCCGCGCAGGGCAAGCGCCTGCGCGAGGTAGACGACTCCCCCGTCTCGCTGGAAGACCTGCTGCGCGGTCATCAGTCTGGCATGGGTGGCCGCCAGCACAACGGTGAATGATGAAGTACTGGAAGCAGAGACAGCATGAGACCCAGTGACCCTGCCAGGCGAGTGGCCCGAATAGCCTTCGGCATCCTGCTGCTCTGGTTGGGCATACAGGCGCTGCTCCCCGCCATCAGTGAATTGATGGTGATGCTGATGTTCGTGGGGGGGGTGGTGCTGGCTGGCCTGCTGCTGCCTCGTCTGCTCGCCCCGCAGGGTCAGGGGCGCGCCCGCGCCGCCAGACGTCCGCGCACGACCACCCGCCCATCGCAGCGCCGCCCGCAGTCACGGGGGCGCACGCCCACCCGCCAGCCGGGACAGATGCACCCCGCCGCGGCAAAGGCCGTGCAGCGGGCCGGGCATGATCCGGATGACCTGCCCGTCGCGCCGCTGGATATGGGGCTGCTGGTCTACAGCGGGGAAGGAAACCCCACCCCCTACCGCGACACGCCGCCCCCGGATGACGCCGACTACGTGCGCCCCTTCGTCGTGCTGCGTTCGCCGCGCCGGGCACAGGGCAAAATCCGCTTTGAGATCGTGGATGCGGGCGGCACACGGCGCTTCATTGACGAATCGGACTGCGAGCTGCAGCGCGGCGAGACCTTCCTCTCCCCCCGGACATGGCTGCCGCTGCGCAACGTCGACTCGCTGGGCGGCCAATGGGAGCTGCGGGTGTACGGGGCGGGCGTCCTGCTGGCCACGCATACCTTCCGCTGGCGGGATACCGGCGGCGGAGAGTTCCGCCGCTACCTGAACGACGACGGCGAGATCAAGGACGAGCTGGTGGAAGAACTCAGCCATGCCCGCCTGGAGCCGGTCTCGCTGGATGAACTGCTGGACGAGGACGAAGACGATCTGCTGGAAGACCTGCCGACGATCGAAGCGGAAGCACGCCGGGCACGGCAGGCCAATCGCAGACAGCGCCGCCGCTGAGGTTGTACGTATGACCATCAATACCACGGAAGCCCGGCAGATCACGACCTATCTCAATATCGCCGCGCCGACGGCACACGCCGACCTGGGCATCGTCTTCGGCACACGCCTGCCCGACCCGGCCTTCATCGCGGCAGCACTTCTGAAGCGCGGCACGGTGCCCTACGTGGCGCTGACCGGCGGCGTTAACCACCTGACCGGGATCAATGAGGCCCGCGCCCACCGCGATATTTTGCTGGCGGCGGGCATCCCTTCGGAGCGAATCATCGTCGAGGACGAATCCGGCAACACGCTGGAAAATGTGCTGTTCGTCCGGGAACGCATCGCGGAGCGGCTCGACCTCAACGCGATCCGCTCGATCCTGGTCATCGCCAAGTGGTTTCACTGCCGCCGGGCCATCATGACGCTGAAGCGGCACTTCCCGCCGGGCATCCGCTACTACACACGCACCTACAGCCCGGACGGCATCACGCCGCAGAACTGGCACCTGACCCCGGAAACGGCGGCAAAGGTGCTCAAAAACTGGCACGGCATCCCGCTGTATCTGGAGCAGGGGCACATCGCCGAAATACAGGAGGTGAACGGTGCTTATGAATAGCCCGGAACCAGCCACGCCGCAGACCATCTGCCAGCCGCTGCCAGAAAGCGACTACGAGGCCTTCGCCGTGATCGCCGTCCGCGCCTACGCCGGGATGCGCCCCCAGACGCCGGAGGCACTGGCGCGTTATGTGGAGCGGCTGCGGTGCACACAGGCCGAAGACCCCATCGCCACCGTATACGGCGCATACCGCAACGGCGTGCTGCAGGGCGGCATGATCCTCTATGATTTCGAGATGCAGATGTTCTCCACGCGGGTGCTGGTGGGTGGTGTCGGCTCGGTGGCTGTGGACCTGCTGCACAGGAAGGAGAAGCTCGCCAGGGACATGCTCGCCTTCGCCCTGGCACACTACGACGAGAAAAACGCACTGCTGATGGCTCTGTATCCCTTCCGCCCGGATTTTTACCTGCGGATGGGCTTTGGCTACGGGCCGAAGATATACCAGTACCACGTCCGCCCCAATGCGCTGCCGGATGGCGGCTCAAAGGCCCATCTGCGCCACCTGACCCCGGAGGACAAAGCCGCGGTGCAGGACTGCTACGACCGCTACATGGCCCGGACGCACGGCATGATGACACGCCGCATGGGGGACATGGATCAGCTCTTCGCGCCGGGGGTGGTGACGGTCGGCCATGAGGCAGAGGGGGCGCTGCAGGGCTACATGGCCTTCACATTCGAACGCCCACCCGGTGCAAGCCACCTCAAACACCGGATCGTCGTGCGGGAGATGGTCACCCTCCGCCGGGAGGCGCTGGCCGAACTGCTGACCTATCTGCGCACTCAGGCCGATCAGGTCTATGAGATCGTCTTCAACACGCAGGATGACTATTTCCACCACCTGCTGAGCGATCCACGCAACGGCACAGATGTGCTTATCTCCGGCTACCACGAATCGCACATGGCAGGTGTCGGCCTGATGGTCCGCGCGCTCAATGTGCCGCGCATTTTTGAGGCGCTGGCCGGGCATGACTTCGGCGGCGTGACGTGCACGCTGGGCATCACCCTGACCGACAGCTTCTACCCACGCAACGCGGGCCGCACGGTCGTGCGCTTCACGAACGGCAGGCCGCAGGTGCTGCCGGACGGCGAGGCCGGGGTCACGATCACGCTGGATGTGGCCGCGTTTTCGTCGCTGGTGATGGGTGTGGTGCCCTTCCGGCGGCTGTATACCTACGGGCAGGCGGCGATCTCCAATGCGGCAGACGTGCCGCTGGTAGACCGCCTCTTCCGG
>JALSTC010000235.1 GCA_026983935.1 Ardenticatenia bacterium | reverse complement strand
GCCGCCGGGGGGGGACAGGCCGCTGCTGACCGTGTACGCCGTCCGCGAAGACGCCTCGCTGGATGAGGCGGCTTTCCGTGAGGCGATGGATACCTATCTCGAAGCGGCCTATAACGACACCCTGACTGTACTTGATCGGGCGGCAATGGGGGATGGTAGCTGGCGTGTGACGGGCATCCGCCACACGCGCGGAGAAGCGCTGCCGGTGAACATTTTCATGCAGCGGGATGGGGCGTTCTTCTCCGCGCTGGAAGTCATCGTGCCGCGCAGTGACCCGTCCACCATGGCCCTGCTGACCGTGATGGTGAATTCCTACCGCGTCAATGATGCGGCAGAATGGCCGGTGGGGAATGTGGCGGATGTGCCGCAGCCCCCGGCAGACCTGATTCTCACGGCGGGTAATCTCCGCTTCAGCGGCCTGTTTTCCTGGACGGATGAGCGGGGCCGCTTTCATGTCAGCGGGCGGCTGGCTAACCGCGCCCCCTATCCGCTGCAGGATATCACCATTGGTGCGGCACTGCATGATAGCAGCGGCAGGGTGGTGGCGGAGCAGGTCGGCGCTGCACCGGCTGCCGTGCTGCTCGATGGCGAGTACACGCCGTTTGATGTGCGCTTTGAGGAGGGCCGCCCCTCTGATGCCGAGCGTCTTGCCCTGCGGGCAGGTGCACAGCGAGCGGACGCCGCGCTGCTGGATTACTACGGCCCCGAGTTTTTTGAATGGGAAGATCGCGCCGAGTATGATGAGTCGGGACGGCTGCATATCAGAGGGACAGTGTGGAATGTGGGGACGGAAACGGCGCATCACGTCCAGGTCCTCGTGACCCTGTTTGACGCCGCCGATCGGGTCGTGGGGTATGCTGCTGCCGACGTCGAGGACGGCCCGCTGGCTCCAGACGCCTCGGCGCGTTTTGATGTGCCTGCACCGCCTGCTGGCGCGGAACCGGCCCGCTATCTGGTGACCATTCAGGCATCGCGGCGGCCATAAGCTGCAGGCCAGGCAGTGTTGAGTGTTGGGGTTTAAGTTTTGAGTCGGGGTGGGCAGCCAATGCGTATCACTATTCTGGGTTCTGGCGGCGGCGTGGGCATACCGAACATGTTTTGCCAGTGCGCCAACTGCGAAGCGGCGCGGGCGGCGGGTGGCAGGAGCCTGCGCAATGGCCCCGCCGTGCTGATCAACGATGATCTGCTGGTGGACTGCGGCCCGGACGTGGTGAACAGTGTCCGCCAGTTGGGCCTGAACCTGAGCAGCGTGCAAACGCTGGCCATCACACACCGGCATGGCGATCACCTTGACCCCTGGTTTTTCTGGGCGCGGCGCGGCGTGAGGGATACCGAACTGCCGCTGCTGACGGTCTATGCCCCCCAGGATGTGCTGGATGAGGTGTTCAGCTTCTATCAGAGCCATCTTCAACTGGACCGCAAGTCGTTCGAATCGCTGACTCGCACGATCTGGCGTCCGGTGCATGCCGGTATGATGAAGCTGGCCGGGGCTTACCGGCTGAATTTCTTTCCGGCGACGCACGGCGAGGGGCTGCTGGAAGCCGTGTTGGTTGGCGTTAGCGATGCCCGTGCGGCCTACTTTCATTGTTATGACACCGGCCCGCTTTCTGAAGATGCCTGGGCGATGCTGTCCGGTCATCGTTTCGACGTGGCGGCGCTGGATGCCTGCATTGGCCTGCAGGATGATTATGAGAGCGCCGAGCATATGACCGGCCCTCAGACGGTTGCCCACGCCCATCGGATGCGTGAGACGGGCATCCTTAAGCCAGGCGGAGCTGCGTTGGCCACCCATTTCGTCCATCAGGCGGCGGGGCGGCATGAAGACCTTGTCGCGTACTATGAGCCGCAGGGCCTGACCGTCGCCTATGACGGGCTGGTGCTCATGCCGGGGGAATGATGAGCACCATCACCCATGTGTTTTTCGATCTGCACGGGACGCTGATCGATTCGATCAACCGGCTGCCGCCCTGCTATCAAGAGGCACTGGGCCGCTGGATGGCAGCCCGTTACGGCGGCGATCCGGCGGAATGGGCGGAAGCCAACCGCCTTATTCTGGAAGACTGGGCCAGCTATGTCGCCGATCTCGATCTGAGCGGTGACGACGGCCTGGATCAGTTCTGGGAGGCGGAGACGCGCAAGCTGCGGGCGATGTTCCGGCTGACGGAGCGGCCCTATCCGCCGCCGGAGGAGATGCGCCACCTTGTGCAGGCACATCATTACCCCGCAACCAGCCGGTGTGATGCGCTGTACCCCGATGCGCGGGAAGCGCTGGCAGCGATTCACGAGGTAGATGACCTGCCGCTGATTCTCGGCGTCATCACCCATGCGGTCACCGGTCATGCGGAAGGGCTGCTGAACGGTGCGGGCGTGCGGGCCTGGTTCACGGGGCCGATTGTGACCTCGGATGTTGCAGGGCACTTTGACAAAGATGCCGATTTTCTGCGGCTGGCGTTTCTGCGAGCAGGAGCGGCCCCGGCGCAGTGTGCGATTGTGGAAGATGTGCCGCAGCACGTGCAGGTCGCCGTTCGACTGGGGGCGCGTGCTGTATTGATCGATCGCACCGGGCGATATTCCCCGCCGGATGGAGCGGTGATGCTGCCCGACTTACTGGAACTGCCCGGCCTGCTGCGGCGCTGGATGATGGAGGGGAGAACCGCTGATGATTGAAGTAGAGATTCCGGGGCGCGGGCAGTTTCGGCTGGCGCATGCCGTCTTCGACGTGAACGGAACGCTGGCGCTGGATGGTGAGCTGCTGCCGGGCGTCGCGGAGCGGATGGCGGCCCTGCAGGAAAAGCTGACGGTGCATATGCTCACAGCAGACACACACGGCCGGCAGGCCGCCATTGATGCTGCGCTGGGGATGCAGGCGATGATCATCAAGCGCGGCGCGGTAGAGAAATCGGCCTATGTGCTGCAGTTGGGCGCGGATCAGGTGACCGCCATCGGCAATGGGGCCAATGACGCGCTGATGATGCAGACGGCAGTGATCAGTATTGCCGTATTGGGACCGGAAGGACTGGCCGTGCCTGCGCTGACCGCCGCCGATCTGGTTGCCGCTTCCATTACCGATGCGCTGGACCTGCTGCTCAATCCGCGCCGACTCGTGGCTACGATGCGCCGTTAACGGTATCCGGGTCGGTGGTCGGGTCGGGTGGTGACCCGGCAGGGGAAAGTGCCAGCAGATCGTTGATCAACTGCTCCAGCGACGGTGGGATGAATCCGTCCACCGTGGTTACCGAGCCGCTGGCTTCATTGCGTGTGACGGTGATCTCGTAGCTGAAGGTATCCGGGCGCGGTTCGTTTGGCCCGTAGTGGCTTTCCAGACGAAAGAAGCCCATGGCGTCCAGTTGATCGTCAAGTGCGGTCACCGTCTCCGGTGCGACGCTGCCCACCAGTTCGCCATTGATCAGCAGTGCCCCGTTGCCCAGCACGGTCACCGTGCGGGTTTCCCCGGCGACGCCGCCAGTGCGCACCAGAGTCAGTTCATCGAAGATCAGCCCTTCATCGGGGTCTTCCGTGCCCTCCGGCGTTGGTGTCGGCAGGGGGGTGGGGGATGCCTCCTCCACCGGCGTGATGTCAAGCAGGACGCTGTTTTCCTGCGGCGGCTGCGGTTCCTGTGGCTGCCCTGTGCCGCAGCCTGCCAGCACAAACGCGATCACGCCCACGGCCAGCAGTCGTT
>JALSTC010000234.1 GCA_026983935.1 Ardenticatenia bacterium | reverse complement strand
CAGGCGGCCCTGCAGATGCACGTTGGCGATGCGATCTTTGATCGCGGCGAAACGATCCAGTTCGTCGTACAGGCCCGCCCATCGTGTGTCCAGCGTGATCCATGTGAACGTTTTAGCCAGCTCGAAGGGCGTATAATCGCCCAGATGGGTGGGGACGTTCTCGACGGCGGCTTTCACGTCGGGGTACTGCGGCGCGATCGTGTCGAGCGCGTCATGCAAAACTGCCGGATCGAAAGATTCTTTCCACGTATCCCACAGGTGAAAAACGCACACCGGCGCGCCGACCGCATGGGCCAGCCACAGTGACTCGTGAATGAGCAGCCTGCCGCGTGCGATATCCTGCTCATGCCCGGCACACAGGCAGATGCCGACATCCCGGTTGGCATGGACGGAGAGCACGGGCGCTGCCGCCTCTTTCAGGTGCGCGGCGATGGCTTCCACGCTGTATTTCTGGCTCGCCTGCCACGCGGCCAGACGCTTATCGTGCTCATCACGCGGCGGTTCTGTGGCATCCCATTCGGCCAGATTCTGAAGCTCGAAGCCATCTACTGCGCCCACCCGCAGTAAATCCTGCATCAGCGCGATTGTGCCCGGTAGATCGGCGTAATGCTGCCCGCGTATGCGGTTGACATGCGCGATTGAGAGGGCAACGCGATCAGCCTTTGGTCTCATCAGCTTCATGCAGCGCGTCAATGACCTTGGCTGCCAGCTCATAATGCCCGAAGGCCGGGATGATATAGGCTCCCTGCACCTGATCCCGGATTTTGGCCAGCAGCTCCTGCGAGATGCGCACGCCTTCCTGTGGGGCGCTGTCCCCCGCTTTTTCGATGCGGGCGAAGATATCGTCGGGGATGGTGATGCCGGGAATTTCGTTGTGCAGGAAGTGTGCATGGCGCAGGCTGTACAGCGGCATGACGCCCATCAGTATGGGCAGCGTGAGCGGCTCCCCCGCTTTTTCTTCATAGGCCTGATGAAAGCGGGCGATGAGTGCCGGATCGAATACTGGCTGGGCAAGGGCGAAGTCGGCCCCGGCTTTGATCTTGCGGCGCAGGACTTTGATCTCGCGGTCGAGATCGTTCGCCCCCATGTTGACCGCGCAGCCGACCGTGAAGGACGTTGGCTGTCCGATGGAATTACCGGCCTGATCCAGACCCCGATTCATCTGCTGCTTGATCAGGCGGATCAAGCCGGAAGGCGAGACGTCGTATTCGTCCATTGCTTCGGGGTAGTCGCCGATGTGTGTCGGGTCGCCCATGACGACGAACAGGTTGCGCAGGCCGAGGGCATGCGCAGCCAGCAGGTCGCCCTGGACGCGCAGCAGGTTGCGTCCCCGCGTGGGGAAGTGCAGCACTGTCTCGATGCCCACGCGGGAATGCAGCAGATGGCACACGGCCCAGGGACTCATGCGCATGCGGGCGGTGGGGCTGTCGGCCACATCCACGATGTCGGCCCCGGCGTCCTGCAGGAGCTGGGCGGCGGCCAGCAGTTTTTGCGGGGTGAAGCTGCGGGGCGGGTGCATTTCGACGGTCACGATGAACTTGCCAGCAGCCAGCTTGCGAGAAAGCTCGGTCGGCTGCTCCACGACTTCGGCGGCTTCTTCGCTGATCGGTTCCGGGAAGCTGATCACCGGCAGCGGCAGCGATTTATCGTCCAGGGCGCGGCGCATGGCGGTGATATGCTCCGCGGTTGTGCCGCAGCAGCCGCCGATGACATTGGCCCCGATGGCTTTGAAGGTCAGTGCAAAGTCGCCGAAGTATTCGGGCGTGGCCGGGTACATCATGCGCTCTCCGACCGTTTCCGGGTAGCCCGCGTTGGGAATGGCTGCACAGAGTGCCTCCGGCGCGGCCTGGCGGATGATCTTCAGGATGCGGGAAATCTGTGCCGGGCCGCCGCCGCAGTTCACGCCGATCACGTCTGCGCCGGCCTTGTGCAGTTCGCGGGCCACATGCGCCGGGAGGTCGCCCATCAGCGTGCGGTCGTCGCGGGAGAAAGTCATATTGGCGATCACGGGGGTGCCGGGTGCGACCTCGCGGGCCGCTGCCAGTGCCGCCAGAATTTCCTGGAGATCGCTGAAAGTTTCCAGGATGATCACATCAACGGCGGATTCCGCCAGTGCGCGGATTTGCTCGGCGAAGGCAGCCTGCGCTTCTCCCAGTGTGATCCGCCCGTAGGGCACAAGCCGCACGCCCAGCGGCCCGACCGATCCGGCGATGTAGATATTGTCGCGGAAGTTGGCCCCGATCACGCGCCGCGCGATCTCGACGCCTGCTTTGTTGATCGCTTCGACCTGGTCCTCCAGCCCGTGCCGCGCCAGCTTGAAGCGATTCGCGCCGAAGGTATTGGTTTCGATCAACTCGGCCCCGGCCTGGACGAAGTCGGTGTGAATGCGTGCGACCAGTTCCGGGCGGGTCAGGTTCAATTCATCGAAACAGGCGTCAATGGGAATGCCGTGCCGATGCAGATTGGTTCCCATCGCGCCGTCGGTCAGCAGCGGTGTGTCCTGTTTGATGCGTTCCAGAAAAGGTATTCTTGCCATAAGCATTGGCGCGGAAAAGCCCCCGTTCGTGTGTACGCACGCGGGGCTGGAATGCGCCTTGCCTCCTTCCTCGGTTTTTTGCGATGTGTGCCGGTGTGATTGGTACAGGTTTTAGACTGGAATGCCCCGGTTGGCAAGGGATTCTTTTTTCTGTGCTGTGACCGGCTTTGCGCTAAATGACGTAATCCGGCTCAAGCGGCGGTGTATCCTGCCGGGCGGCCTGATCGCCGTTTTCCTTGACGGCACGCTCAATTTCATCCAGCCGCGCCAGCACGCGGTCCAGCCGCTCCGAGACGATATCCGGCAGAACGTCATGATGCAGATCGGGCTTGTGCGCGGAGGGCTTTTCTCCCCTGCGCTGAACCGGTTTGCCGGGAATGCCGACCACGACCATGTCCGGCTCCACATCTTTTACCACCACTGCATTCGCGCCGATTCGTGTGTTCTTGCCCACGGTAATCGCTCCTAATATCTTGGCTCCGGCTCCGATGACCACACCGTCCTCAATGGTCGGGTGGCGCTTGCCAGGCTTCAGACTGACGCCGCCCAGGGTGACGCCGTGATAAATGGTCACGTCCGCGCCGATCTCTGCCGTCTCTCCGATCACGACGCCCATGCCGTGATCGATGAACAGGCGCGGGCCGATCTGCGCGCCGGGGTGAATCTCGATGCCCGTCAGCCAGCGGGCGAACTGGGACAGCCATCGCGCGAGCAGCCTGAAGTTGGCCCGCCAGAGCCGGTGCGCCACGCGGTGTGCCCAGATGGCGTGCAGCCCGGAATAGCATACGATGACTTCCAGCCAGTTACGGGCGGCGGGGTCGCGCTCCAGAACGGATTGAATGTCCTCGCGGATGGCTGTCAACATATTCAGTCCTCCAGAACGGCGTACAGTGCTGTAGATAGATAGCGTTCGCCAAACGAGGGGATGATCACGACGATGAGCTTACCGGCGCTCTCCGGGCGGGCGGCCACCTGCAGGGCGGCCCACGTAGCCGCGCCGGAGGAAATGCCGACGAGCAGCCCTTCCTCGCGGGCCATGCGCCGCGCCGTATTGAAAGCATCGTCGCCGGTCACGGGAATTACTTCGTCGTAGATTTCGGTATTCAATACGTCCGGAATGAAGCCCGCGCCGATCCCCTGGATGGGGTGAG
>JALSTC010000233.1 GCA_026983935.1 Ardenticatenia bacterium | reverse complement strand
GACTTCATCAATCTGTTCCTGTTCCTGCTGCGTCTGTTGGGTGGCCGCCGCCGGTAGCGGACTGGCCAGTTTAGTTGTTGAGGACAGGGGCGTTCCAGCGAGCGCCCCTGTTTTTCTACGTGTGCCGTTGTCCGGCCCGCCGCCAGATCAGCGCCGCCAGTCCGATCAGGATGACCAGCAGCACGCCCCACGCCCATGCCAGGTCGGCCTGAATGCCTGGCGGGCCGGGTTCCCCGGAGGTGCGCAGCCGGACACCTGCCAGACGTTCGCGGGAAAGATGTAGATCGTCCGGCGTTGCGCTGGTGCTCAGCCCTGTTGTGCCCTCCAGAATTGGATCGAGCAGCGGGTTGCCTTTGCGGAAGAGATGCAGCACGCGCCACAGTTCGTCGGCGTCGTTGATTGGCTGGGCCCTGGCAACGAAGCTCCGTCCGCCCTGCTGCACGCGCACCACAGGGTCGGCCAGCAGATTCTGGTACCAGTCGGCCTGTCTCCCCCAGATCGAAACCACATAGAGCTTGCTGCCGTGCCGCCGCGATTCGAGCGCCGCTGTGTGAGGCCGTCCGCTGCGCCGACCCTTTGTTGTCAGCAGCATGATCGTTGGTGGCAGCAGCCAGCCCAGCCCCAACCGATACAGCAGTACGGGCGACTGCAGCGCCCGGCGCATCAGTCCGCGCGGAGGTAGTGATAGCGATGATGGGGGTGCTTGTGCATTATCAGACAGATTCATGCCCGGCATTGCCTCAGATTGCCCACGTGGCACCCCATCAGGGGGTGTATCCCCGCCAGTTGTAGCCCAGAATCGCGCCGCTGGTTTCCAGCAGATGGTAGTTCAGGTTGAAACCGTGCAGCCGCCAGGGTTCCTGCCGACGATCTGCCGGGTTGTATTCCCAGTGCGTGATCGAGGTGTTATGCAGCCACACGTCCGCATGACGGCGTGGGCCAACGTTAAAAGCAATATCCATGGCCGCGTTGATCACGCCGCCGTGGCAGACGACCAGCACGGTATCTTCCGCGTTGGGGTGGGCTTCGGTGACGTCGATCAGGAAGCGCCCGACCCGCGTGATGAAGTCCATCCAGGTCTCGCCGCCCGGTGAGATCGGGCTGAAGGGACGCTCGGTCGCCCAGAAATCGGCGTATTCCGGCGCTTCCTCTTCCACATTGATGGATGAGGCATCCGGCCAGCAGTTGCCGATTTCGCGTATCCGGTCGTCAACTGCCGCGGACAGGCCCGTTGCTTTCGAGATGAATTCAGCCGTTTCAACGGCGCGGCGCATGGTGCTGGCATAGAGCGCGTTGGCAGTGAAGTGCCTGGCAAGCCAGTTGGCCAGTATCTCGGCCTGCTGTTGGCCCAGGGGAGTCAGACTGGCGTCAATGAATCCGCCATCCCAGTCCGGCAGGTTGACGTAGCTTTCGCCGTGTCGGATCAGAAGCAGGTGCATAATGTCTCGTTTTTGGGTTACAGAGCCGTTAAAGAATTAAATCTTAACCGCTGTGCGGCGGCTGTGCAAGCCTGTTTTGCCGGGCCGGGCAAAACAGCGCCGGGCGGCTGCCCGACGCTGCACAAGGGCCGGGACAAAGAGGGCTATTCTTCCTCGACGACGAATGCCGGAGGCAGCCCGTAATGTTCGCGGATGGCGTCCTCGATCTCATCGGCGACGGCGGGATTTTCCCGCAGGAACTGCTTGGCGTTTTCCCGTCCCTGCCCCAGCAGGCCGTCGTTGTAGCGGTAGAATGCGCCGCGCTTCTCGATCAGCCCCAGGTTGGTCCCGATGTCCAGGATGTCCCCGGTTTTGCTGATGCCTTCGTTGTACATGATGTCGAACTCGGCTTCTTTGAAGGGTGGGGCGACTTTGTTCTTGGTCACGCGGATGCGGGTGCGGTTGCCCACGACTTCGCCGGCCTGCTTGATGGCCTGGATGCGGCGGATGTCCAGGCGGACACTGGCGTAGAATTTGAGGGCACGCCCCCCGGACGTCGTTTCTGGAGAGCCAAACATGACGCCGATTTTCTCGCGGAGCTGGTTGGTGAAGACCACCGCAGTGTTGCTCTGCTTGATCGCGCCGCTCAGCTTACGCAGCGCCTGGCTCATCAGTCGGGCCTGCAATCCGACGTGGCTGTCGCCCATCTCGCCTTCGATCTCAGCCCGCGGCACCAGCGCCGCCACCGAATCGACGACGATGACGTCCAGTGCGCCAGAGCGCACCAGCGATTCGGTGATCTCCAGGGCCTGTTCGGCGGTATCCGGCTGGCTGATGTACAGGTCGCCGATATTCACCCCGATCCGCTCGGCAAAAGAGGGATCGAGGGCATGTTCCATGTCCACAAACGCGCAGATTCCCCCGCGAAGTTGGGCTTCTGCGATCACATGCAGGCAGAATGTGGTCTTCCCGGCGCTTTCCGGGCCGTAGATTTCGGTGACTCGTCCGCGGGGAATCCCGCCCACGCCCAGGGCAATATCCACGGCCAGCGACCCCGTCGGAATCACGTCAACCTGCAGGTGATGCGCGTCCCCCAGGCGTACAATCGCGCCGTCGCCATAGCGTTTGATCAGTTCATCCAGGGTAGCGCCGAGTGCTTTTTTACGGCCTTCATCAGTCATCATGGCTCTCCATATATCCCATCACAATCGCACATATATTCTACTATCGCCTGCCGTACAGCGCAATGGCGCGCCAGTTGTACGGGTTGTGTCAAAATAGCGGGCCAGACTAGCCCGCTGGCACAAAGTCGTTTAATATAAGACTATAGATGCTGTGGTATGATAAGGCAACAAATCCGGGCCTGTCGTTATCGGCTCCGGGGTTCTCTATAGGAAGAAGGTCAGACCGATGCAAGTTTGCGCAAATTGTGGACATGTTAACCGCCCCGGTGTGCTCTTTTGTGAAAACTGCGGAACAAGTCTGTCCGGGAAGGCTGCTGTTGGGACGACCAAGTCGTTCGAGGAAGAGCAGGCAGAGGCTGCCACAGGAGCACAGCTTACTGGCGCGGGAACCGACTATTTTGTGGCGGATTCGACGCTGCGCATCGAGATCGAGGGCGGCCCGGAGCCGATTGTTGTTCGGCCCAAGCAGGAGCTGGTTTTTGGGCGCCGCGATCCGGCTACCGGTGCAATGCCCGATATTGATCTCACGCCCTATGCCGGGTACCGTATGGGCGTCAGCCGCCGTCATGCGGCCATCCGCACGGCGGATGACAATCATCTTGATGTCTGGGACCTGGGCAGCAGCAACGGCACTTTCCTGAACGGCCAGCGTTTGAATGCTCACCGGCCCTATCGCCTCCGTGATGGCGATCAGCTTCGCCTGGGGCAGATGGTTATCCGGGTATTTTTCCAGCCGCCGGAGCGGCGGGCAGCCGGTGAGCCGGTAGCGTCAACGACCAGACCCACTGCTGAACGTATGCCTGTGGCTCAGCCGTCGGAAGAAGCAGCGCCTGCTGTCGAAGAATCTGAGGCTCCCGCCGCGCCCAAGCCGGAAGCGCCTGCCGCACCCAAACTTGCCGAGGCGCCCAAGCCGGAGGCCCCTGCCGCGCCCAAGCCTGCCGAAGCGCCCAAGTCGGAGGCCCCTGCCGCACCCAAACCTGCCGAGGCGGCAAAGCCGGAAGCACCTGCCGCGCCCAAGCCAGTCGAAGCGGCAAAGCCAGAGACCCCCGCAGCGCCCAAGCCTGCCGAAGCGGCAAAGTCGGAAGCG
>JALSTC010000232.1 GCA_026983935.1 Ardenticatenia bacterium | reverse complement strand
ACGATGCCGACACCGACCAGCATGAAGCGGGCGATGAGCACACAGAAGCCGATCATGACGCCGGGGCTGAGGAACACGCCCATGAAGAACAGGGCGGCATGACCCATATGCACGTCACCACGCCGGACGATTTCGCCAATCTGAGCAACCCTCTGGCCGATGACGCCGACGCCATCGCCGCCGGGGAGCAGATTTTCCAGACCAACTGCTCCGTCTGCCACGGAGAGACCGGCGCGGGCGACGGCCCGGCATCCATCGGCCTTGATCCAAAGCCCGCCGCGCTCTCCGACAGCGGCATGATGGCCGAACTGAGCGACGGCTACCTGTTCTGGCGTGTCACGGAAGGCGGGCAGATGGAGCCGTTCAATTCCGCCATGCCTTCATGGGCAGAAGCCCTCTCCGAGGAGCAGCGCTGGCAGGTGATCAGCTACATCCGCACCCTGAGCCAGCAGTAGTCAGGCAGCTTTGCCGGGGGCAGACGCGCAATCTGCCCCCGCCCCGTCCTGGCGGGCATGCTCATGGCCCCACCGGCGCAGTACGCCCCTCCCCATAGAGCGTATGGCGGGCCGTCCCCGCGCCCAACGGCGTGACCAGCGCATCCACCGCCAGCGATTCGCCGGGGGCCAGCACCCCTTCCGGGCGCAGGATACGAAAACCGGTCACCCGATCATCAGCATCAAACAGCGTGATCACGACCAGCAGGTCCTGCAGCGGCACGTCTCCACCATGAAACAGGCGGCCCCGCACCCGCACCACGCCGTTCTCTGTCACCCGCTCCTCATCCCGCACCTGCAGCGGCACAATATCCCCCTGCTCCGGGTCAGCCGCAGCGGCACTGAGCACAGTCGCGGCGGCATGGTCAAAAGTCGGCGGACTCTGAAAATAGGCCGCATATGGCGCGCCGCCACCGGGCGGCACCATGCCCTGAGTCACGGCAACGGCCTGCTGCTCCTGCACGGCTTCGCCGCTGTCGCGCAGTGTCACCTGCACGATAACTCCCTCCAACGGGACGGACTGCGTGTTGGCAGCCCAGCCGAGACAGATGGCCTCATCGGCGGGAGTCCGGTAGCAGGTTGGCGGGGAAAGCAAAAGCGGAAGCGGGGTATCTGTGGGGATAAAACGGACGAATGTTTCGGACGCAGAAGCGGACATTGCAGGCGGAATCAGGAGCACCTGACCGGGCCGAATCATGTCCGGTGGCAGGCCGCCGTTGGCCGCCTGCAGAGCCTCCACACTCACGTCAAAGCGGGCGGCAATAGCCGCCAGTGTATCGCCGTCTGCAACGGTATAGTAGTGCGGCGTGGGAGAAGACCCCGGCGTCTGGCTGGCGGCGGGCTGTGCCGCCGGGGACGCTGCTGTTTCCCTGGCGGAGGCTGTCGCAAAAGCCGATGGCTGCGGTGAGGCCGTTCTGAGGGCGAGCGTGCCCTGTGGGGAAAGCGTCGGTTCTACGGAGGGCGCAGGCAGGAAGGGACCACAGGCCGACATGACCCAGACCGACACGCACAGTGCGGCAATTCGTCGCCAACCCCAGCGCCCCATTGCGGAGATATCCCTAATTATCCCAACAAACTGTCACGATATCCCACATTATAGCCCTTTCTGGGAAAAGGTGTAGTGCAAGCGCGGGGAAAATTAGACGAATTCCCCCGTTTCGTCTGCACATGACGGGGCAAAAGGCCCATGCGGGCGGGGCCTGCTCCCTGCCCCCACATGCAGTCCGGGCCTCGCCCGCGGTCCGGCTGTAGCCGAATGCCCGCCGACACGCTACAATTCCCGCCCATGGGAATTTTCACGATCTTCATTTTTGGTGCTGTGGCACTGGGCGCGGGGGTGATGCTGGCCCCCGCGCTGCCCATGCCCCGGCTTGCGGCCCGCCAGCACACCGCCCCGCGCATCGGGCTGGCGGCGGCGCTGGCGCTGGCCATTGTGATCGCGGGGGCGCTGTTTCTTGCCAGCTTATTTGGCTGGGACACACTGGTGATTGACTACCTGTGGTTTGCGCTGCTGGTCGGCATCTTTCTGGGCGGCACGCTGGCCCTCGGCACAACGCGCAACGAAGAAGCGGGCCTGGCCGACCATGAAATCGGCTGGCCGGGCGTCCGTGAACTGGCTTTCTTCGCGCTGGTGCTGGCGATCTTCGCCGCGCCGATTCTGGTGCTGCCGGTGCCGCTGGATACCGACGCGCAGGGCTTTGGCTATCTGGCCCTGATGCTGCGCCAGAGCGGCTCCCTGACCACGCTGGCCCCTTTCCACCCGGAGATCGCCTACCTCTACTCGCCCGGCTTCCCGGCGCTGGCCGCTTACCTGAGCCAGCAGTTGGGCGGCGGACTGCACATCATCCAATTTGCGGCAGCGGCGGTGCTGGCGACGATCTTCATCTGGCTCCTGTGGGACCTGGGCAACGAGGTGGAAGACTGGCTGGACGATGACGCCGTCCACAACAGCCGCCCGCCGCGCCATGCCAGCGCAGTGCTGGCGCTGATGGGGATCGTCGGCACAGGTCTGCTGACCGCTTACATGGATTCGCACTTCACGACGATCATGGCCCTGGTCTTTGCCCTGGCCTTCCTGATCTTCATCACGCGCTACCTGCGCGGCGGGCACTGGTCGGATGCGCTGGCAGCGTCGGTCTGTCTGGGCGCGGTGCCGCTCACCCACCCGGATACAACCATCATCCTGATGCTGGGCTATGTGCCCTGGCTGGGCACGGTCTGGCTGGCCAGGCCGCGCCCCACCCCCCGCCGCTGGCTGGTGATGGCCGCCGGTGTGCCGCTGGTGGCGCTGCTGGGCATCCTGCCCTGGCTGTGGCAGATCATGCCGCTGCTGGGCAGCGAGATCGCCTCCCCCTTTGAAATTGATCCCGACCACTGGAGAGTGCTGATCTTCATGCACGGCGGCCTGATCGTGCCGCTGGCACTGGGCGGCGCGATCCTCGCCCTGCGACGGCGCACGCCGCTTGACCTGCTGATGGTCGGCTGGCTGGCGCTGGTCGTGGACTTCAGCACGACGGGCGTGCTGGCGCGGCTGCTGCCGGGCGTGCTGGCGCCGCTGCTCAAGTACGATTACCCCTTCAGCATCGCCTGGCACGGCCCGATCATCCCCTACACCTACCTGAGCGCACGGGCCATCCTCTGGCTGGCGGCGCGGATCGGCTGGGGGCGTGTCCGGGGATGGGTGAATCGGCTGGCCTGGCCCGCGCTGGGCGTTACGACGGCGGTGCTGGTGCTGGGGGTGATCTTCTCCGGGGAGCTGCTGCGGCTCAGCAAGGGCACGGTCAGCTTCTACGGCGCGTTTGCCTCCCATGCGGATGTGCAGGCCATGCAGTGGCTGCGGGAAAACACGCCGCCGGATGCCCGCGTCCTCAATTTCCCCGGCCCGCAGGAAGGCGACTGGGTGCCGGTCATCAGTGAGCGGGATGCGGTGTACTTCCGCCCGCAGCCGTTCTTCCGCCACACGGAAGCCGTCGAAGCGGAACAGGCGGCGCTGCTGGCTTTCTGGGAAGACCCGGCGAATCCGGCCAACGGTGATCTGCTGCGTGCGCATGATGTGGATTACGTGATCGTGCCGCAGGTGGTGAGCAGTCCGGAGTCGTTCGCGGCGATGTGGCGCTGGCGGGAGCCGTTCGCGTGGGGATTCCCGATGCGCTCAGCGGTAGATGACGCGCCGTACCTGCGGCTGGCCGCCGATTTTGATGGGGCGCGGG
>JALSTC010000231.1 GCA_026983935.1 Ardenticatenia bacterium | reverse complement strand
AAGTCGTGCGCTGCCGCCAGGATGATCACGCCAATGACCCGGCTTTCATAGCGAACCGGCACAAACAGCAGCGTCTGGGCCGTACCATCTGAGCGCGTGAGCGCCTCGGCCCCTGCCATCACGCGCGTCAGCGTCGGGAAGCGATCAACGGGAATCACGCTGCCCTGCCGGATGCCTTCCGGGAAGTTCTCAGGGCCGTAGAGCGCCACTACGCGCAGGGCGGTTTGTTCCTCCGGGCCAACTTCGGCCAGGGCCAGCGCTCCACCAACAGCATCGGCCATACGCATCGCCCACTTGAGCGTGACCTGCATCACCGCCCCGCCGCCGATGGCTTCATTCAACTCCCGATCCACGCGGCGAAGCATGCTCAATTCCTGCACACGCGCCTGGAGTGCCTGGTCGGTCTCACCGAACAGGCGGGCATTGTCAATGGCGATGGCGGCCTGCCCGGCGAACGCATTGAGCGCTTCCAGGTCCTCCGGCTTGAAGAGGCCCGTCCGCGCCCGGTTGTCTACATAGACCACGCCCATCACTTCCCCGCGTACGCGCAGCGGAGTCGCCATGATGCTCCGCAGGGCATTGGCAACCACGCTGGCCTGCCCGGCAAAGCGCGGGTCTTCCTGCGCATTGGTCGTCAGCACAGGCTGTCCGCTTTCCACAACCTGGCGTGTTACCGTGCGGCTGACGTGAAACTCCCCGCTTTCCAGCGTTTCCTGGTCAATATTGCGGGCCACCCTGGGAATCAGATTGCCGTCATCATCCAGCAGCATCAAAAAGCCGCGCTCCGCGCCGGTCAGCTTGATGATGGCATCCATAACCTGATCCAGCACCGTTTGCAGGTCAAGGGACGATCCGATTAGACGGGAAACTTCATACAGCACGGCCAGCCGCTGCTGCTGCCCGGTATCGCGGCGCTCCTGGGCCATGTCGTCCAGCAGCCTGGCAAGTGATTCCAGACGGCCCGTCAGGTAGGCGGGATCGATCCGGTTGGCACGCGCCTGGCTCAACAGCAGGGTAATATTCTGCCGGGCGCTGGTCAGGGCCATATCAATCTCACGACCCGACCGGCGGGGCTGGTTGGAGGTAGGCTTATCGGTCATGGGAACTCCACTTCACACTCATTCGCTTGACGACGCCGCACGGCGCTGGTAATCATCACAGTAGGGCTGCAGTGGACATCTTTCACACTCAGGGCTGCGTGCATGGCAGATTTCCCGGCCATGCTGGATCAGATTCAGATGAAACACATAATAATCATCCGGCGGCACGATCTGCTCCATCAGGCGATGTGCCTTTTCCGCGTTCACTTTTGACCCGATGAATCCGATGCGCTTGCTGAGGCGGTGCACGTGGGTATCCACCGGGAAAGCCGGACGCCCAAAAGCGAACAGCAAGATGATCGCTGCCGTCTTCGGGCCAACCCCGTTGAGACTCGTCAGCCAGGCCTTCGCTTCATCCAGCGGCAGTTCGGCCAGAAAGTCTATACTCAGCTCGCCGCGTTCACTGGTGATGCGCCTCAGCACTTCCTGAATCCGTGGGCCTTTCTGGTTGGCCAGCCCTGCCGGGCGGATGGTGGCGATCACGTCCTCCAGCGGCGCATCGCGCACAGCTTCCCATGATGGAAAACGCTCCTTGAGCGCATAGAACGCCCGGTCACGGTTGGTATCCGACGTGCTCTGGCTCAAGATCGTGCTGATCAACTCATCCAGCGGCGCCAGGTGCTGCCGCCATTGTGGTACACCATACATCTCCCGGAGAAGGTTGGCAACCGGTTGGTACTTCGCCTTGCGGCGGGCAAAATCATCTTCGTGCTGCGGTGCTGTCGTTTTCATGCGCACATTGTACAGACAGGCGGCAAGCCGTGTCAACGCGAGGGAGGCTTAAAACAGCGGATACGCGAAAAAAGGGCAGGATGTCCTGTTCACATCCTGCCCTGCGTACAGCTTAACCGAGCGCTGTTTCCGCTCAGGAAGCGACCATCGCCAGTACCCGGCACGGGCCGCCCGATCCCGCCTCATAGCGTGGGATGCCGACAAATACCGTGGCGTCCTGATCCTTGATCAGGGACAGGTTGGCGAGGTTCTCCAGCCCATACTTGCCAGCCCCCAGAATCGTGTAGTGGACATCAAATGTCGCGGAGGGGCCGTTATCCAGGCTGAGCGTATCCACACCGATGCCGACGATATCGCGCTCCTCGATCAGGAACTGCGCGGCATCCGCATGGAAGCCGGGGAAATGCAGCCCGCCGTTTTCGTCCGTGCCCCGGAAGGCCGCGATGTCATCAAAG
>JALSTC010000230.1 GCA_026983935.1 Ardenticatenia bacterium | reverse complement strand
CACCCAGTTCGCACGCAGGACTTCCGAAACAACTTTACCTTCCAGGCGAACGCGCAGCGCGAAAAACAACAGATACACCAGCACATAGATGAAGGAAAAGGCCAGCAGGGGAACCGCGTCACCGGGGCGCATGGAGCCAAGCGGCAGTCTGCCGCCCATCCGGATGTACACCGCCCCGGCAACCAGCAGCGTGAGCGTTAGCTGGGCCATGGTCTCGGCGACAGTCGCCAGGCTGCGCACCGTGACGCGGCGGCGCGGCAGCCATTCGTCCGAACGGGCGACCTGCAGCAGCCCGCCAAGAAGCGCCCCGGCGGCCACCGCCCAGAACGCCTCCGCTGTGCGAGTACCTTCGCCAAGCGTCAGGAAGGCCATGATACCAAACATGTGCGCCGGGCTGATCTCCCCGGAAACGAGCAGCACATTCTGATTCAGGGCAAAGGCTGTGAGCGCGAAAAACAGCAGCCACAGCCCCAGGACGCTGTCCAGACGCTCCGGTATATTCAAGATCAGCACAATGAGCGTGAGAAAGCCCAGCGTCCAGGAAATCGCCGATGTGTTCCGCTGTAGTTTCATAACAGGCACATCCGGGCCATGATCAGCATCAATGGACGTGTTTCTCGCCGTTCCGCAGATCAGCAGATTCACCGCCCGATGTAAGCTGCTCCGCGGCTGGCGTCGTCTTGTGCATCATACCCGTTTCAGGGACGAGGGGCAAGGTGAAGCAGAAAACCGCCCCCGTGCCCTCCGGGGCGTCTTCCACCCAGATACGGCCCCCGTGCGCTTCGACAGCCAGGCGGCAGAACGTCAGCCCCAGCCCCAGCCCCCGACGTCCGCGCTGTGGAGCGCCGGTCACACCGGTGGTGAAGCGCTCAAAAATGCGCTCCCGCACATCCGGGGGCACACCCGGCCCGCTGTCAATCACCTGCACGCGCACCATGCTGCCGGACGGCAGCATCCCGGCGCGGATGATCACGCGCCCCTGGGTTGGCGTGTAGCGCAGCGCATTGTCCACCAGATTGACCAGCACGCGGCGGATTTTGTCCGCGTCCATGATGATCGACGGCAAATCCGGGGGGATGTCTACCTCCAGGGTGACACGGGCTTCATTGGCCAGCACTTCGAGCAGTTGAATGGTCTTCTGGGCCACATCCTCCAGAGAAACCGTTCTGAGATCGAGGGGCATCTCCCCGGTTTCCATGCGGGCCACATCGAGCAAACTCTCGACCAGACTCAGCAGGCTGTCTGTGCTGCCTTCCACCACATCCAGAATTTCCCTGCGCATCTCCCCATCTTCGGGCGAATCCTGCAGCTCTCGCAGCACACTCAGCCCACCCTTGATGGCCGTCAGTGGGCTGCGCAGATCGTGGATGATGGTATTGGTCAGTTCGGTGCGGGCTTCCCGCAGGGTGCGATCGGCGGTCACATCATGCCAGATGAACAGCCTGCCAAGCGGCTGTCCGCTCTCCGTCAGGACGGGGGCGCTGATTTCTTCGAAATAGCGGCGGCTGCCCTCGATCTCGGTGGTGATATCACGCCGGGTGATGGCCCGCGGTGACTGGCGGATCTGCTTGAACAGCGCACGAATCCCGCCGCCTTCAAACTGTGGCACAGGGACGCTGCCACGCCGCAGGCGGCGCAGCGCCTGCATGAAGTGTTTGCCCACGAATGTGCTCAAATCCTGATCGAGTATTTCACGGGCCGCCGGATTGATTTCAAGGATATAGCCGTGATTATCCACCAGCACAAGGGCATCGCGTACGGTGTTGAGGATGGCCCGCATCCGGTCGCGCCCCTCACGCACTTCTTCGTACAGGCGGACACGGAGGATCGCAGCAGCGGCCTGGTTGGCCAGCAGTTCCAGCACACGCCGCTCATTCTCCCCCAGCATACTGCCTTCCCGCACGGCCACATTGAGCACGCCCACCACCTGTTCGGCATGCTTCAGCGGGATGCCAAGGACGGCATGTACAGGGTCATCGGCCCTGTCATTCGCAAACTGAAGCTCATCCCTTGAGATCAGCACCGGCTCGCCGGAGCGCGCCGTGCGGTACGTCACGCCATCCGGGCGGGGCCGCATCGCCTCAACGCCCCGCCTGCCATCCGCCCAGAGACTGGTGACAAACGTCAGGGTGTCCGTCTGTTCGTCGTAGGCATACAGATGGACATCATAGGCGTTGGCAATAAGCAGGGCGCTGCGACAGACCAGCTCCTGCACCTTTTCCAGCGTGAGCGATTCGAGCAGGCCAACAGACAGAGCACGCAGTTCTTCCAGCATTTCGATCTGATGCTGCCGACTCTCCGAAAGGCGGGTGCGCTGCAGGGCGATGGCCGTCTGATTGGCCAGCAGATCCAGCGCCCGGACCTCATCTTTGCCCAGGTCTTTTGCATCGGCCACGGCAACATTCAGCACGCCAACCACCCGATCTGCGTACTTCAGCGGAAAAACGCCGATAAAGCGCGTCGGCGTGCCGGGGACAGGGGAAAACGCATCGCTGACCACCGGCCCCCCGGACTGCAGGCCTTTCCGGGTCAGGCCATCGGGACGCGGGACGGCCGCCTCCACATTGCGCCGGCCATCCGCCCACAGACTGGCGGCGAAGGTCAGTTCGTCCGTTTCCTCATCATAGAAATAGATGTGCACATTGACCCCATGCACAATCTCCAGCACGGATTCGCACACACGGTCCAGCACGGCAAAGGTCGTCGGCGCGCCCAGCAGCTCAAGCGACAGATGGCGCATCGCATCGAGCAGTTCGATCTGCCGCTGGCGGCTGGCAAAGAGCCGTGCCCGCTCCAGGGCAATCGCCGTATGACGGGCCAGGTTTTGCAGGAAGCGCTGCTGCTGCTCACTGAAGGCACCGGGTACGGCGCTTTCCAGGTTGAGCACCCCCAGCGGGCGTCCCTCGTAGAAGATGGGCACACACAACTCAGAAGCGAAGCCATCGGTATATTCCGGCGGCCAGTAGTCCGGCTCGCGGCTGGTATCCGGGATGCGCACGGCCTTGCCCGTCCGCAGCACACGCCCGGTGATGCCGCGCAGCGGCATGGCGAAGCGGCGCTGGTGCATGACCTGTGGCTGCTGCCCCCGCATCCACCAGTACATGGTCACACTGTCCGGTCGATCGAGCAGGCCGCAGCTCAGCATATCGGCGCCGGTCACCGTATAGGCCACATCCAGCACTTCCCGCACAATGGTCACTTCGTCTATGCTGGCTGCGATACGAGCCAGGACGGTTTCCAGCGCGGAAAGCTCCCGCAGGCGGTCATAGAGAGCGGCCTCAGTCAGGCCGTGCAACTGGGCATTTTGAATGGCCGCCGCCGCCTGGGCAGCCACCGTCTCCACCAGCTTCACATCCCCGGCAGAAAGCACCCGCGGCTCCAGCAGCCCCAGGGCCAGTACGCCGATGGGCTGCTCGCGCACGTGCAGCGGCACGAAGATCAGGGCATGCAGATGCGAGCGATCCAGAATCTCACGCAGCCGTGGACTGACATCCGGATCAAAAATCTCCACAGCACGCGCCCATTTCCCCTGCATGACGTGGGAGACCTCCGGCATTTCCAGGATGCGGTGGGCCAGGTCAGGCTGCGGCAGGCTCATCGGCACATCCCGGCTGACAGCATAGGCCTGCACTTCCAGCATCTGGCTATCACGGCTGACCAGGGCCAGCGTGGCCGAATCAACCGGCATGGCGCTGACAATCCAGTCCACCACC
>JALSTC010000229.1 GCA_026983935.1 Ardenticatenia bacterium | reverse complement strand
AAATGAGCGCGGTGCTCTACCGGATGACCCCTTTGCTGGCGTTTATGCTGGTCGGGCAGGTAATTTCTACGCTGTCTGCGATGATTTTCTGGTGGATGCTGTCTGGCAACGCCCTGATTCTCGCCATTTCGATCAACGGCCAGGCGGCGGAGCCGTCTTTTTCTCGCCCCGGCGGTTTCCCTGGTGGGAGTGACGTCCTGGTCGTGACTGCCCTCCTGCTGCTGCTTGTCCTGCTTCACACGCTGCTCGATTTTCTGGTGAGCATCGTCCTGGGCGGGCTGGCCTCCGCCCTGACGGACAATCGCAACCTGGCCTATCTTGCTGCCTTCGGGCTGCGGCTGCTGGCTTCTGTGCTGCTGGTTGTCTCCGGCGTGCTGCTCATCGGTCTGATGAACCCCGCAGACGGCCTGGCATTGGCTGCTGCCGGCGTGCTGCTGCTGCTGGCAGAAGGCGGCATCCTGTGGGGCACTGTGCAGCTCACCGTCTGGCGGGCGGAGCGCCTGTAGAATCATTGCAGCAGGGCCGCATTTCTGGCACAATAAACCGCGCCGTTCGAACAGAGCCGAAACCCCATGACAACTGCTTATATCCTCCATCCCCGGCATCAAGCCCACCGCCATGCCAACCATCCAGAACGCCCCGAACGAGTGAACGCCATCGCCGACCTGTTCAGATCATCGGAGGCCCTGCCGCGCCTGCTCAGCCTGACGCCGCAGCCCGCCGACGAGGAGCAGTTGCTGCGCGTCCACACGCGGTCTTACCTCGACCTGCTTGCGCAGCTTACACAGCGCGGCCAGCCCGGCTACTTTGGCACAGATACCTATTTCACACCCGAATCCTATGATATCGCCCGGCTGTCGGCGGGCGCGTCACTGCGGGCGGTGGATGCCGTGCTGACGGGCGAGGCCGACAATGCGCTGGTGGCAGCCCGTCCACCGGGTCACCATGCCCTGCCGGATGCCGCGATGGGCTTCTGCCTGCTGGCCAACGTGGCGCTGGCGGCCCGTCATGCGCAGGATGTGCACGGCGTGGGGCGCATCCTGATCGTGGATTACGACGTGCATCATGGTAACGGCACGCAGGCCATTTTCTACGCCGATCCGGATGTGCTGTATATCTCCACGCACCAGTCACCGTTTTACCCCGGCACAGGTGCTGTCGAGGAGACAGGCGTTGGGGCCGGGCGCGGCGCGACCATCAACGTGCCCCTGCGGGCGGGCTATGGCGACGAGGCCTTTGCGCAGGTGATCGAACAGGTGGTGTGGCCTGCTGCCTGGCGCTTCCAGCCGGAGCTGATCCTGGTCTCCGCCGGGTTTGACGCACACTGGGCCGATCCGTTGGGCGGCATGACCCTGACGCTTTCCGGCTACGCGCACTTTAGCCGTGAGCTGGTTCGTATGGCGCAGGCGCTGTGCGATGACCGCATCATCTTTGTGCTGGAAGGCGGCTATAACCTGCAGGCCGTGGCGCACGGGATGCTTAATGTGGCCTATGCCCTGCTGGATGACGACACCGTCAGCGATCCGCTCGGCCTCTCAGACACCGCCCGGCAGCGCCGCCGACGGCTCTCCCCGATTGCGCCCCTGCTGGCCCGCATCCGCGAGGTGCACGGCCTGGCCTGAGGGTAGCCGCGACCCTCACCCCGGAAACCGGGAAATAGACACGGCAGCACGCCGTCCAGGTTTTTTTGCTGTGGGCATCGGTTTCTTTCAAACCAGTTGGGCGCGTGTCCGTATCATCATGGTGGTTGTGACGCTCTTCTCCATCCTGGCGACCGTGCTGACGTTTTTCCACCTGAAGCCTTTTCTGGCGCATTCCCGGTTTCATCTGGCCTACTGGCTGATCGTATGCCCGGCGCTGTGATTCGCCGATTGGGAGGAGGTTATGCCTCTGCCCCCTTGAACACGGTGGCGTCCTCCGCCTGGGCCACGCGGCGGCCTTCCTCGATGTTGACCCGCGTCAGCAGGAAGCCGCCGATGATGAACAGCACGATCAGGCTCAGGATGGCGGGGCGGCTGCTGTCAAACAGCGCGACGGCGGCGGCGAACAGCAGCGGTCCGATGATCGCGGAGAATTTCTCCATGATGCCGTACAACCCGAAGAATTCGCCGCTCTTGGATGCCGGGGAAAGGCTGGCATACAGGCTGCGGCTCAGGGCCTGGCTCCCGCCCTGCACGATAGCCACCATCCACGCCAGGAACCAGAATTCCACCGTCGAATCCAGGAAGAAGCCCCAGATGGCAATTACCGAGTATACGAGCAGGGCCAGCAGGATGCTGCGCCGCGTGTCCAGCGCCTCCGCCAGCGGGACAAAGAACCGCCTGGCCACCAGCGCAAAGAGCACGCCGACCACTTCGACCGCTGCCAGCAGGCCAATGATCAGCCCCAGGCTGCTCAGGCGGTGCGGCGGCAGCACTTCCACGCCGCCCAGCGCCATCACCGTGCCCGTGCTGTCTGCATGGCGTTCGCCGGTGTTGACCAGAGTCAGGGTGTGCTCGCCGGGCGCTTCCGCCTCAAAGGTCACCGTCACGCCGTAGCGAACGGTCGGACTGTAGGCATCCACGGTCAGCGGCTCGCCGGTGTCTTCATCCAGCAGCGGCTCACCATCCACCAGCACCGCCCAGATGCCGCGATCCGGGCCACTGCTGTAGGTCACCTTCACACTCTGGCCGTTGAATGACAGGATGAACTGCGCTCCGGTTTCCTCGGTGAGGGCATAGGCGGTATCTTCACCTGCGCCGATTTCTTCCCGGGGAATCAGTCTGATCTCCCAGTTGTCACCCAGAGTCAGCGCCTCATCCCCGATGGCATAGCTGCCTTCCCCGACGGCGGTATCCGTCGCCTCATAGGGTGGGAGGGGCGCGCCGCTCGCTTCGCCCGGCAGCAGTGCCTTGCTGGCAATGCCCACCACCGGCAGGGCGACCAGATTGAAGAGGATGAAAGCCAGGTACAGCGCGCGGCGCTTTTCCTTCGGGCTGGGCAGCCGCCCGAAGATCAGGCTGAAGGGAATACCCGCAAACTGCACCAGCAGCAGCGCCAGGATCAGCTCCACATTGCCAAAGCCCAGCTCCGCGCCGTAAATAACCGCCACGCCGATGATCGTGCCGATGGCATCGTTATAGATGAGGAAGGCGATCAGGTATTTGAACAGCTCGCGGTACTGCTGGATGTCTTTGAGCGTGTTCCACAGCCGCCGGAAGCTGACCGTGACCACATTTTCGCCGGGGGCCAGCTTTGCCGTGGCAGCGGGCGGCTCCGGCACCTGGGTCAGCACGGGGATGGAGAACACCGCCCACCAGATGGCGACGCTCAGGAAGGACAGGCGCGGCCCCCATGTGCCCGGCAGCAGGAAGATCATGGCGACATTGATCGCCAGCAGCAGCCCGCCGCCCAGATAGCCCATGGCATAACCGCGCGTGGACACCACGTCCTGGTCTTCTTCTCTGGCCACATGCGGCAGCAGCGCGTCATAAAACACGTTGGCCGCGGTGAAGCCCAGCCGCCCGATGATGAACAGAATGGATGCCAGCAGCCAGTCGCCCGTATCTACCAGCACCAGCAGCCCCGTCGCCACGATACCGATCCCGGCGAAGACCGTCAGGAAGCGCTTTTTGCCGCGCATCACGTCGGAGATTGTGCCCAGAATCGGGGAAAGGATGGCCGCGATGAAGAGCGCGATGCTCAGGCCAATGCTCCAGTACTGCGTGGCGACGGCAGGG
>JALSTC010000228.1 GCA_026983935.1 Ardenticatenia bacterium | reverse complement strand
GGGCGCGACGCCGTATAATCTTACCGTCACCGGTGGTGAGCAGGTGGCGTTCCGTTTCGTTCCGCTGCCGACGGCCCAACTGCGTGAAGTCACCCAGTTGATCATCACGGCGCGGCGCAGTGCCAACACCGCCGGGGCAACGGTTTCCCTCTGGGACTGGCAGGCCGGGGACTGGGTGGGCCTGGACCTGGCGGGCGATGTGCGGGCGGTCATTGACGATCCGGCACGCTTTCTCGGGCCGTCTAATGCGGTCAGTGTTCGTGTTGTGCCAGATAGTTTGAACGGATTTGTTTCCTATGAACAGCTAGACGTGACCTGGTACGGCATGTTTTGAAAGAACTCTGGATTCCAGGCAGTCTGAGTTGTACAGGTCGGTCATGGTGAAAAGTGGGGCAGGAATGGACGCGATTATTGAAACCCGTAATCTGGTCAAGCGCTATGGGCGGTTGGAAGCCGTGCGGGGGCTGAATCTGGTCGTGCCGGAAGGTGCGATCTATGGCTTCGTCGGGCCGAACGGCGCGGGTAAGACCACAACCATGCGCATCTTGACCACGCTCATGAAGCCGACAAGCGGCGAGGCCTACGTGGCGGGTTACTCGGTCACCGAAGAGCCGCGCAATGTGCGCCGTGCCATTGGCTACATGCCGGATTTTTTCGGCGTGTATGACGATATGAAAGTCTGGGAGTATCTGGACTTTTTCGCGGCCTGCTATGATATTCCCGAACGCGAACGCGCCTCACTGGTGGATGATCTGCTGGAACTGGTCGATCTGTCCCACCGGAAGAATGACATGGTGGATAAGCTGAGCCGGGGGATGAAGCAGCGTCTCTGTCTGGCCCGCACGCTGGCCCATGACCCGCAGGTGCTCATTCTGGACGAACCGGCTTCCGGGCTTGATCCTCGTGCCCGCATTGAAATACGCGAGCTGCTGGTCGAGCTGGCCCACATGGGCAAGACGGTCTTCTTTTCCTCGCACATTCTGGCCGACGTAAGCGAAATCTGCACCCATCTGGGCATCATCGAGGCTGGCGAGATGGTGGCGCAGGGCAGCATGGAGGAGATGCAGCGCCAGCTCATGCCGCACCGCGAGATCACGATTACCTTCCTGAGCCGCGATGATCTGGAAACGGCCACAGGGCTGATCGGCTCGCTGCCCGGTGTGTTGGATATCATCAAAATCGAGGCCAGCGATAAAGGCCGCCCGCGTCTGCGGATTCACTTCAATGGTGAAGATGAGGATGTGGCCCTGCTCAGCCGACGTTTGAGTGAAGCAGGCCTTGCCATTGTTGGCTTCAGTGAGGAAGAACGCAATCTGGAAGCCGTCTTCATGCGGGCGACCAAAGGACTCGTGACCTGATCATGGCGACGACGGCGACCCTGCATTCGCGTTCCGGCCTCGCCGGGCTGCCGCGCTGGCTGGCCCTGCGTGACCGCTGGCGGGCCTCATGGGATCATGCCCTGATGCAGTATTACCGGGCGCGGCACAGGCCGGGCATGACTCCCTGGTTGGGCATGATGGGGATTTTGTTGATCTGGGGACTGCTGCTGCTGGGGACGGGGCTGGGCGTGGCGGCCTATCCGCAGGCTGCCGATGTGTACTGCGATCGCCAGGGATGCCATTATCCCCTGTCGGGAAGCAGCCACCCGCTGTGGAGTCTTAATCTGGCGCTCAGCGGCATTGTTGCGTTTGCCTTTCTTGTGATGTCATTTCTGGTACCGCTGCTGCTTGTGCTTCTGGGCGTGTTGCGGATATTCGCCGGACGTCTGTGGCAGCGGCGACCCGATCCGGGCAAGCTGTATCTTGCTCGCGCCTGGGATAGCGGCGTGATGCCGCTGTTGGTGATTACACCGCCGGGGCCGGCAGGGTTGGTGCGCGTATCCTTCCTGACGCGGCTGTACGGCTTCTGGCAGCGACGGGCCTTGATCGCGATGGGGATCGGCAGTATGGCAACGCTGTTCGTCAGCGAGTATGTTGTGCGTCCGACGTTCTGGTGGCTTGGCCCCTGGCGGCAGTGGGCCGTGCAGCTTCTGCTGGTGCTGCTGTGGAGTGGGGCACTTGTCGTCTGGCTGATCGCGCTGGCGGCGTTGAACACGCTGCGGGATGTCGCCGGGCCGGAGCAGTGGTTTTCTTTCTCCCTGTGGCAGGCTGCTCCTGCTTTGCTGGCGCTGGTACTGGTGGTTGTGGTTGTGCCGGTCAGTACCCGCCTGCTGAGTTTGCCGGGGAGTCTTTTCCCTGATGAACATGACCGCGTTCTGACAGCGGCGCTGTTGATGCCGCTGCTCGCGATCGGATGGGGCGCATTATTCGCTGTGCTGAACTATGTAATGGCACAGGCGCTTTTTGTGCTGCGCCTGCGCCGTATGCTGGGGTGATTCTGCTGCCGGAGTGCGGCGTCGAAAGGCTTGATGATGACCACTGCTTCCCATAGCGCGCCGTCCCGCCGGTCTCTGCGGGAACGTCTGTTTGGGAACCCCGTTGCTTTGAAGGAACTGCGCGGCAGGATGCGCGGTGCGCGAGCCTTCATTGTGCTGACCGTCTACCTGGCCTTGATGAGCACGTTCCTGGCGGTTGTCTATACGCTTTACGTCTCCTCGGTGTCCATCGTCGGGCCGGGACAGGGCGGCGAGATCGGGCGCGTGATGTTCATCAGCATCGTCGGTGTTGAGCTGTTTCTGGTGACGTTCATTGCCCCGGCGCTGGCATCGGGCGCGATCAGCGGCGAACGGGAGCGGAAAACCTATGATCTGCTGCGCACGACGTTGATCTCCGGGCGTGCGCTGATCGGTGGCAAGCTGATCGCCACGCTGTCCTACATCTTCCTGCTGCTGGTGGCAGCCATCCCGCTGCAAAGCATCGCCTTTCTGTTTGGCGGCGTCACCGAAGCGGAGATCGTGCTGTCGTTCCTGATCCTGCTGGCAACGGCTGTTTTGTTGGGATCGGTCGGCATTTTCTTTTCCACGCTGACGAAGCGCACCCTTTCTGCCAGCGTGCTCAGCTATGCGTTCGCACTGGCCACGGTGCTGCTGCTGCCGATTCTGCTGGCCGTGATCGGGCCGCTTTTCGGGCCATCGCTGGGGGCTTTGGGCGCAGGAGTGTCGCCTGTGCTGGAAGCGGCGCTGTATTATGGCATCGGGCTGTTGATCGCGACCAACCCGATGGCTTCGTTGTTCGGCACGTTGGTGCTGCTGATCGATCGCCATGAAATAGGCTTCTTTTCCGTCACGCTGCAGAGCAATGGTAGTTCGATCCTGCTGGTTTCGCCGTGGATCGTGTTTGTGATCTTCAGCCTGCTGCTTTCGACCGTGCTGATGATCATTGCCGTACGGCGGGTCAATCGCATTGAAGACGCATGAGATGAGTGGATGCGATGGCAGGGTGCAGGGAACCGCGCTGCCGGGATTGCCGTATAATAGATAGTGGAAGCCGAGTGAAAGTAGCCGGGCCATGATCCGGGAAGTAACACAGCAACTGCTTAATTTGATCGCCCGCTGGGACAGACGATTTCGTCTCCAGCAAAGCCTTGTCTGGCTGCCGCGTGGCATCGCTGCCGGGCTGGTGCCGGGGCTGGCGCTGGCTGTGGTTGCACGGCTGCGCCCCTGGCTGTTTCCGGAGCAGATCGCGGTGGTGGCGGGCGCGGCGGTGGCGCTGGGTGTGGCGCTCACGCTGCTGGTCATCTGGATGAGCCGCCATGATCCGCTGGCGATGGCGCGGCGCTTCGACC
>JALSTC010000227.1 GCA_026983935.1 Ardenticatenia bacterium | reverse complement strand
CACCCGATCACACCGTGCGCAACGAACACGGCTTCTACAGCATGGCGAATCCGGAGGGCTGGCGCGTCTATCTGCCGCCGATCGCGGAGATTTACCGCACGGCCGTGATCCATCACTCGGCTTTTTACCATGGGGATGACATCCGCACACTGCTGGAGATTCAACGCCAGCATCGTGAGCAGCGCCAGTGGGCAGACATCGCCTACCACTTCCTGGTCGGCAAAAGCGGGACGATCTACGAGGGCCGGGCGCTGAATGTGCGCGGCACGCACGTGGAAGGCTTCAACACCGGCAGCGTGGGCATCTGCCTGCTGGGCGATTTTCGCTACGAACAGCCAACACAGGCGCAGCTTGATGCCGCTCTGCAGCTTGTCCGCTGGCTGGCGGCAGAACTCCAACTGACTCACCTCGCCGGGCATTCCGACTTCAACCCGGATACCACCTGCCCCGGCGCGCATGTGATTCCATATCTGCGCGTGCTGGCAGACGGCGCAGGGCTGACTCTCGGCACAGGCGGCTACATGCCACCGCCGGAGCAGTTGACGCTCACGCCCCCTGATCCACCGGCAGTTCCCCCCGGTGAAAGATGAAAAATCCCAGATCGCCGGGGCCGTGAAAAGCGGCGTTGATCGTCTTGTTGTCCACCGTCGGCGGGATGGGCAGCATGACCATATCCAGCTTGACCTTCATGTACATGATGCGTTCCGCTGAATCCGGGGCAAAGTAGGTGAGAAATGGGATGGTGAAGTGCCCCGACTGGTGCAGCCCGATCACGATCAGCCCGTCGCCCATGATCACCAGCGGATACGGATCAGACGTTGAATGCAGGGCAGTGAAGCCGAGCCGCTCCCAAAAAACAGCGGCGGCCCCGGCATCCTCGACCGGCAGGGCAAGCTCCGCGAATTGACCACACACCGAAAGTGGCGCACGGGAGATCGTCACGCCGCCGGGCATGGGCACATCACAGGCCGCCTGCGATACCTGCACGGGAAGCCCGCCGGGCGCGGTGAACATGGCGGCATCCCCCTGCTCCACCATCTCAAGCCCCACCGCCCGGAGCGCCGACAGGTCGCCGCCGCAGTAGCGCAGCACAGGCGACGAACTGCCGTCGGTCAGCAGGCGCAGATTGATCCCGCCATCCGTGACGACGTTCTCCGCGATCTGCCGGAAGCCCAGACGCCTGTAAAACGCCAGCGCCGCCGCCGCATCCCCCACCACCGCGCCGATCTCAACGTAACTGCCGAGTTTCACCATTTTCTCCCCTGAGCCATCCAGCCATCCGCCAATAACAGCATGATATATTGCCACCCGCGCCCTGTAAACCGGGAAATTCACGCAGCGGGCAGCGGTGGGCAAAAGCGACCAATGCGCGATAAACTCAGCATGGCATCATGCACCGGTTATCCTCTCCGAAAGGGCGTACACGATGAGTCCCCGATACCCGGACGGGCACGTTTTCTACCGCAAACTGTGGCATGATTACCCGCGCATTGTGCGGGCGGAAGGCATCACCCTCATCGCGGACGATGGCCGCCGCTACCTGGACGCGGCAGGCGGGGCGATCGTGGTCAACATCGGGCACGGCGTCAAGGCCATCGCGGACGCAATGGCCGAGCAAGCCCGGCAGGTGGCTTATGTGCACGGCGAAAAGTTCACCACGCCGGTGCTGGAAGCGTATGCCGACGCGCTGGCCGCGATCACCCCCCTACCCGATGCCCGATTCTACTTTGTCACTACCGGCAGCGAGGCCAACGAAGCCGCGATTAAGCTGGCGCGGCAGATTCAGATGGCACGCGGCCAGAACAATCGCCATATCGTCATCGGGCGCTGGAACTCCTATCATGGCACTACGCTGGCAACGCTGGCCGTCGGCGGGCGCAAAAGCGCCCGCAGCCGCTTCCTGCCGATGATACACGACATGCCGCACATCGAGCCGCCAACCTGCTACCGCTGCCCCTTCGGGCAGCAGTACCCCGCCTGCGGCCTGACCTGCGCTCATGAACTTGAGCGAACGATTACCGCCTACGGGCCAGAGAACATTGCCGCTTTCATTGCGGAGCCGGTCTCCGGGGCGGCGCTGGCCGCGACCGTCCCGCCGCCGGATTACTGGCCGACCATCCGTGACATCTGCGACCGCTACGGCATTCTGCTCATCGCGGACGAAGTGATGTGCGGCGCAGGACGGACGGGCCGCTGGTGTGCCTTCGAACACTTCGACTTCACGCCGGATATCCTGACGATGGGCAAAGGCGTGGCTGGCGGCGTCTTTCCGCTCTCGATCATGGCGGCACGCGGTACACTGGTAGAGGAGCTGTACCGCGCCGGGCAGGACATCGCGCACGGCGGCACATTCTCGCATCATGCCGTTGGCGCGGCAGCAGGGCTGGCGGTGCTGCGCTACATCCAGGAAAACGATCTGGTCGGCGCGGCGGCGCAGAAAGGCGAACGGCTGGGCCAACTGCTGCATCAGACACTGGACGAGCTGCCAGGTGTGGGCGATGTGCGCGGCATCGGCCTGATGTGGGGCGTGGAATTCGTGCAGGACAAAGCCAGCAAAACGCCCTTTGATCCCGCGCTGGACGTGGCCCACCGCGTCTTCAATGCTGCCCGTGACCGTGGGCTGATGCTCTATCCGGGACGCGGCGCGGCAGACGGCACATCTGGCGACGTGATCATGGTCGGGCCGCCGGCTGTCATCACCGAGGACGAAATGCAAACGGTGGTCACGCTGCTGGCGGAAGTGATTCGGGAGACCATCCTCCCATTGCTGGCCTGAATCCCCTGCGGCATACTTGGCCCATGATCCGAATCACACCGCACAGGAAGGGAGTGTCATGCATCGCGGCATTATCAGTGTTTTCGGTGGTTCCGCGCCCAGGCCAGGATCGCCCGCATACGAAGAAGCCTGCACCGTCGGCAGGCTGCTGGCTAAAGCCGGGTATGCCGTCGCCACCGGCGGCTACGGGGGCATTATGGAGGCGGTCAGCAAAGGCGCGGCAGAAGCAGGCGGTCATGTCATCGGCGTCACAACCGATGCTCTCAACCGCTGGGAAGCCCAGACGATCCGGCCTAACCCCTGGATAAAAGAGGAAATCCGCTTCCATACCCTGCGCGATCGACTCTATCATCTGGTGGCCTTTTGTGATGCCGCAGTCGCCCTGCCCGGCGGGATCGGCACGCTGAGTGAGGTTGCGCTGACGTGGAGCCTGATCCAGGTTGCGGAGATACCACGCAAACCGTTGATCCTCGTCGGCGATATCTGGGACGATATCCTGACGCATCTCTACGGCAACGGGGAATACATCCGGGAAGATGATATGCACCTGCTGCGCTGTGTCCGAACACCGGAGGATATCGTCGCGGCGTTGAACGGCAGCGAAGCATAAGCAGCGGCGATAACCGAGCACCAGGCACTTGAAACTGTTTTCAGGGGAGGCGGACAGCATGATCGAAATCGCCATCATGATCGAGGGACAGGATGGACTGAACTGGCCGCGCTGGCAGCGCATGGCCCGCGCCGTCGAAGAGCTGGGATTTGCCGGGCTGTACCGCTCCGATCACTTCACCAACCCCGACCCCCCGGACAAAGACTCGCTGGAGCTGTGGGTATCGCTGACATGGCTGGCAAGCCATACCGAACGGATCGAATTCGGGCCGCTGGTTTCGCCCGTCTCGTTCCGCGATCCGGTGCTGACGGCCCGCATGGCAGCCCAGGTGGACGATCTGTCCAATGGGCGGCTGGTGCTGGGGGTAGGTGCAGGCTGGCAGGTGCGCGAGCATGAGCACTTTGGCTACGATCTGCTCGACATTCCGGCCCGCTTCGCTCGTTTTGAGGAAGGGCTGGAAGTGATCACGCGGCTGCTGCGCAGTGATGAGCCGGTGAGCTTCAGCGGGCAGTACTA
>JALSTC010000226.1 GCA_026983935.1 Ardenticatenia bacterium | reverse complement strand
TGAGGCGATTCTTCTGCCACGCCCACAGCGGCCCGGCGGCCCGCCCATCCTGATCGGCGGCAACGGCCTGCGCCGCACGCTGCCGCTGGTGGCCCGCTACGCTGATGAATGGAATGCGGTCTATATTCCACCGGCACAATTCGCCATGCTCAACGCTCAGCTTGACGATCTGCTGCGGGCGCAGGGCCGCCAGCCGGATGACGTGCGCCGCTCGCTCATGACCGGCATCGTTTTCGGGCGCGATGAGGCCGAACTCAACCGGACACCCGCACCGTGGGGCCGCCCCCTGGATCAGGTGCGTGAGCGCGGTGTGATCATTGGCACACCTGACGCCGTCGTGGAACAGTTGGGGCGCTATGCTGAAGTCGGCGTACAGCGAGTTATGCTGCAGTGGCTGGCCCAGGATGACCTCGATCGGCTGGAAGCGCTGGCAGCCAGCGTGCTGCCGCAGTTACAGGCATAGGTGATGGCCGGGGGAACGGAAGCAGCGCCCAACCGCTGGCAGCGATTTTACAACGCCATTCTCTACAACACGCTGGCCCCCCTCTACAATGCCCTGGACTGGCTGACACTGGGGGCGTGGTGGCGGCTGGTGCGGCGGGCGCTGGATTACGTGCCGCCGGGAGGCCGTGTGCTGGAAATCGGATTCGGGCCGGGGAAGCTGCATGTGGCCCTGGCCCGGCAGGCCGCCCTGTGTGTGGGACTTGATCTGGCGTGGGGTATGTGCCGCTTTACCCGTAGACGGCTGCAGAAGGCAGGCCTTACCAGCCGGATCATACGCGGCAATATGCTCGCCCTGCCCTTCCCGGCAGGCACATTCGATACGGTTGTGAGCACATTCACGCTGTCCGGCCTGCCTGACGGTCATATGGCCATGCGTGAAATGGCCCGCGTAACGGCGGCAGGTGGCCGTATCGTGCTGGTAGATATCGGTCTGCCGCGTGATGGCAGCCGCGCAGGCATATTCTGGGCACGACTGTGGGCACGCACCGGTGACTATCTGCACGACCAGCCTGCCCTGATGCAGGCCGCCGGACTGACCGTCACCACATTCGAGGAATACGGGCCTGGCAAACACATCCGGGCTGTCGTGGGGGAAAAGCCCACAAACGCGATTAGCGGCAGGGCGGCACATTTTGTGGCAAAATAAATAAAGTGGCTGGCTTTCAGAGTAAGACGCCGGGCAGCGAACAGGCAGTTACAATCCATCACTCGGAAGCCATCCACAGCGCAACTGTAGACCATGTGACAGGTGACGCAGCATGAGCATGTATACCAAAGCAGCAAGCTTTGTGCTTGATATGCTGTGGGAAGATGAAGCCTTCCGCGAGTATTTCTACGACCTGGACGCGGAACTGGCCGACCTCGGGCCGCTCAGTCAGGCCGTCTTCGAACCCGCATACCTGCGCTTCAAGGACTCGCTGGACACGGACGCCCTGCAGATGCTTGAATCGCAGGTCACGCAGGACCTGCTCACGCCGCTATTCAGGCGCCCCGGCTTCCGTGAAATGTGGGAACAGTGGGACGAAGAAACGCGCGAGGCGTTCATCAAGGAACAGACCGAGCTGCAACTGGCAAAGCTGCTGTTCCAGGTTTATGATCAGCAGCTTTCCACGGTCTACAAACAGGCTTACGCCAACTACCTGGCACAACATGAAACGCGGGAAAACCGGTGAGGACTGCCGCTCCCGCCTGAAACTGCGTTATCTTCCGACCTGACAAGGAGTTGTTATGTCGTCCAATAAAGGCGTTACCCCCCGCAGCGAAGACTACAACCGCTGGTACACCGACGTTGTGCAGAAGGCCGAACTGGCAGATTACGCACCGGTGCGGGGCTGCATGATCATCCTGCCCTATGGCTATGAACTGTGGGAAGCGGTTAAAAGCGGGCTGGACCGCCGTTTCAAGGAAACCGGTCACCGCAATGCCTATTTCCCGCTGTTCATCCCGGAGAGCTTCCTGAAAAAAGAGGCCGAACACGTGGAAGGCTTCTCCCCGGAACTGGCCGTGGTGACCATCGGCGGCGGCAAAGAACTGGAGGAACCGCTGGTCGTGCGTCCGACCTCCGAGACGATCATCGGCTGGGCTTACGCCAAGTGGATACAGTCTTACCGCGACCTGCCCGTCCTGATCAACCAGTGGGCCAATGTCGTCCGCTGGGAAATGCGCACCAAGCCCTTCCTGCGCACCATGGAATTCCTGTGGAACGAGGGTCACACCGCACACGCCACTTACGACGAGGCAGAAGAAGAAACCCTGCGTATGCTTGACGTATATGCCGATTTTGCCATCAATGACGCGGCGATCCCGGTTATCAAAGGGCGCAAGAGCCAGTCAGAGAAATTCGCAGGCGCGATGCACAGCTACACCATCGAAGCCATGATGGGCGACAAACGGGCTTTGCAGTCGGGAACCAGCCATAACCTCGGCCAGAACTTCGCCAGGGCCTTCGACATCAAATTCCTGGATGAGGATAACGAGCTGCAGTACTGCTGGACGACAAGCTGGGGCCTGAGCACGCGCTTCGTCGGCGCGATGATCATGGTGCACGGCGACGACAAAGGGCTGCGTCTGCCGCCCAAGATGGCCCCTTATCAGGTTGTGATCGTGCCGATCTTCAAGCGTGAGGACGAAAAGGCGCGGGTCATGGAAACCGTCCAACGGATGCAGGCGGCGCTCAAAGATGCCGGCATCCGGGTTCACGTGGACGACCGCGAAGGGCAGACGCCGGGCTTCAAATTCAACGACTGGGAAATGCGCGGCGTGCCGCTCCGCATGGAAATCGGGCCGAAGGACGTGGAAAAGCAGTCCGTCGCGCTGGCCCGGCGGGATATCCCCGGCAAAGCGGGCAAGCAGTTTGTGCCACAGACCAACATCGCCGAGACGGTTGGCAGCCTGCTGGACGAAATTCAGGCGAACATGCTTCAGCAGGCGACCGAATTCCGCGATGCCAACCTGTTCGAGGTCGTCGGCGATTACCAGAAGTTCGGCGAGATCGTGAAAGATGGCGGCTGGGCACTGACCTGGTTCTGCGGGGACGCAGCCTGCGAGCAAAAAATCAAAGAGGATTACCAGTGTGTTTCCCGCTGCTTCCCCCTTGACCAGCCGCACCCCGGCGAGCATGGCCCGTGCATTGCCTGTGGCGGTCAGGCCGATGAGATGGCCTACTTTGCGCGGGCATACTGAAGAAAAAATGCCCTGGAGGGGGAAACGTGCAGTAGATTGCGTGCGATATTTCCCCCTCCCCATCACTTAATAGTCCGGTGTTTATGTGACCGGTTGGCTCTTGCTGAGGTGACCAACCTCTGCTAAAATTCTTAAGGTGGGTTTTTCTGTGACAACAAGACTTTTATAAATGGTTTGTGGCTTGGTTGTCCGTGCAATTACAGAGAAAGGGTCAGCAAAAGCGTAATCGCATAAACGACCAGCATTGACGCCAACCCTGATCATTTTTTCACACTACCCACCCGTAGCTGCTATCGCCGTGCGTGTGTGGGTTTATTTTTTTCTACAAATTGAGGCTTGTGCATGGGTTCGTACTTAATCGTTGATATAGACACTTTGCTGGCGCGTCTGCAAAAGCGCGGCGTGTCTGTCGATCTCTACGAATTGGCCAATAATCTGCGGCGCGGCGCGGCGCTGGCTGCCGGGCTGGTGAACGTCGGCGATCTGATCGCCATTGCTGCCGGGAACTGGGACCAACTGGAAGCCGTTTACACCGGCACCACCAGCCCTCGCCAGGCCTTTGCTGCTTCTGATTTTCAACTGCAAACCGTCACCAAGCGGGAAAACCTCCCGGCGCAGATTCTGGAACGCTATCTTGCAGGCGATTCGATGATCAACGAGCTGATCATCGCCACCAATGACGCCAGCATCCTGGGTATTCTGGATCAGATACAGCTTGCCCCCGGTGGACGGGTCCGTGTGTGGGGGGAAAAAGGCGCGATTGCATCTCCGCGTCCCGATGTCATCTTTCAGCCGCTGGAGACGATCATCGGGCTGCAGGGATCACTCGTGGCGTTATACATTGATTTCGAAAACATCGCCATCAGCCTGGACAAGCAGGGCTACACCGTCAACCTGGAACACCTGATCGCCCGTCTGGTGCGCCAGGCGCAGGCGCATGGTCAGGTCGTCAAGATGGCCGCCTACGCCCCCTGGGGGCAGCGGGGCAGCCTGCCGCCGCTCGTAGATAACCTCGGACGAGAAATCACCGACGAAGCGCCCAGCCGTCTTGCCAGGGCCAATATTGACCCGGTCTTCAACCTGCCGGGCAAGAACAGCGCGGATATGCGCATTGCCAGGGACGTGATGGCAGACCTGATGTACCAGGAAAGCCCGGACATCTTCATCCTGGCCAGCGGCGACCGCGATTTCAATGAAGTGATCAACACGCTGCGCAGCAACAACAAGCAGGTGATCGTCTGGGGTGTTCGCGGCAGTGTCAGCCGTCAGGTGGAAACCAACCCTGCCGTATTGATGGAATACATCGAAGATTTCACCGACATGGAGCCTCATGAAGCCCTGGGCCGGCTGTACGGCGAGGTCAGCCCGGCGGCGGAACGGCAGGCCCTGCCGGTGGACGTGCGGCCCTCACAGTGGGTCAGCGCCATCCTGCAGTATGACTGCATGGAAGTCGGAGAGGATGGCGTTCCCCGCGAAGCCCTGGAAAATCAGTTACTTGAAGTCAACGCAGTGGTGTCCAGGGATCGCGCGGCCAACCTGCTCACACAGGCACAGGCTATGGGGCTGTTCACTGCCAGCCCGGACGGGGAGCGCCTGTTCCTCAACGCTGCGCATCCGCTGGTCGAGCAGGTGCGCCTGATCCGAGATCGCATCGTGGCGCGGGTTGCCAATACGCTGGACGTGCGCGGCTGGGAATACGTCAATTACGGCTTCCTGCTCAAAGGCATTGCCATGGATCGCGAGCTGGATCGCCCCGGCCTCAACTTGAATGACCAGTGGCGTTCGGAATGGATTGACTGCCTGGTTCGGGAAGGCATCCTGCACCGCGAACTGGTTCCTCACCGACATAATCCCGATGATCTGGTGCCCGTCATCAAACTGTCTGACGCAACCCTGCACCGCCTGGAGAATTCCGAGGAAGTCAGCCCCGGCATACTCTTCGGTAAGATAGATGAGCAGACACTGCACAATATGCAGAAGCGCATCATCGTCAGCGTTGAGCAGTTCACCAGTTTTCGCGGGTTCCTGTGGTGTCCGCTGGGGAGTCTGCACCGCCGCCTGCGTGCCCATGATCCGGGAATGGTCTTCCAACAGGCCATTGAGGGCCTGCTGGAAGCCGAGGCCGTGACTGTGCAGGAATATGACAACCCACAGAGTGAATTCAAAACAAAGGGTATTTCCCTGAACATGTCATCTCCACTGGTACAGCAGATCATCGAGGAACGTGACCAGTTCGTGCTGGCGCTGCTCACGCTGTATGATCGCCATGAGGCCATCTCCCAATCCACGATTCATACGCTTACTCACATGCCAGCGGATGAGCTGACCCTGTGGCTTTCGATCATGCAGGACGAAAATGTGCTCAACCCGATTCCCGGTCGAAGCGGCCAATACAGCCTATTCCGCACGCACCATACGGTCATCTCCGTAGCCAACAAGCGATGAGCACCCCATACGCAGTGCGATAGCTGGTTGAAGTAGGACGAACAAGGACAACACTATGACAGCAAATGAACCGGTGCGCCATGAGGTCTTGACCTGGAAAGAAGTGGACAAGCTGGTGGACGTGCTTCTACCACAGATCAAAAGCACCCTCACGTTTGACGCCATCGTCATGATCACACGCGGCGGGATCATCCCCGGCGGGTTGCTGGCTGAGGCCCTGGATATCCGCAATGTCCTGACAGCCGCGGTGTTTTTCTCCGATGAGCCAGAAGAAACACGGCTGATGGCGCTACCCAGATTCCTGCAGTTCCCGGCAGATGAACTGCTGGCAGATAAACGCATCTTGATTGTGGACGATGTCTGGGGAAGCGGACGCACCAGCACGGCTGTGCGCGGGCGCGTTGAAGCCGCAGGGGGCATCGCCGCTACGTGCGTGTTCCACTTCAATCCCTACCGCTCCCTGTTCACCCGCGCCGAACCGGATTTTTATGGCGCGGTAACCGACGCATACATCATCTACCCCTGGGAAATGGATCGGGGGCTGCGGGGCATCGAATTAAGCAGCCCAACGAACCTGTAAACACGCCAGACGGCCGCCCCCAGGCCACGTCGCTCACTGCTTCTGCGGACAGCACAGGGTTCCGCGCAATGCCAGGGTTTGGATTTTCGAACGCAATCTATACCTATGATTCTTGCTTAGGATATCTCGGCAGGATATACTGCCTTTAACTGTAATCAAGAGTCGGATAAGTGTCATGTCGCACCGGTATCTTGTGTTGGGTTTATTGTCCGAAACACCGATGACGGGGTACGACATCAAAAAGCGGGTTGGCACAGCGCTCAAGTCGGTGACGCGCGCCAGCTACGGCACGCTGTACCCCACCCTGCACCGCCTGCTCAATGAAGGAGCAGTGAAAGTAGAAGAGAAGCCACAGGAGAGCCGCCCAACACGGAAGGTTTACGAAATCACAGAACGCGGGCGGCGGGAACTCGGAGAATGGCTGCGGCAGCCGGCGGAAGAAGACCATATCCGCCGCGAATTCCTCCTCAAGCTCTTCCTGGCCCATGATCTGCCGCCGGATGACATCAAAGCGCTGCTGCACCATCGGCGGGCGGAGACCGAAGCCCGCCTGCTGGAAGCCCAGCAGATACAGCCGCACCCCGGCATGAATGGCAGTGTACCCACCCAGAACTGGGTGAAAGAATACACCGTGGAGATATGCCAGGCCGAGCTAAGATGGCTGGATCGCCTCATTGCCCAGATTGAGGCCACCCAGGTGCCATCCCAGGAACAACCTTCTGGGCAATTGACCCCCACAACAAAGGTAGGTTAATCGTTCGCTATGGATAATAACAACGCCAATAATCGTCAGGATGATAATGAGTTTGAACAATTACTGGAAGCATCCCTGACCTTTGAACCTCTACGCCGCGGGCAGATTCGCACCGGCATCATCCAACAAATCAACCCAAACGACATCATCGTTGATCTGGGTGTCAAGCAAGACGGCATCGTCCCCTCACAAGACCTTGATCGTCTTGACCCGGAATTCCGCGCACAACTTGAAGTTGGCGCTGAAGTCCCTGTTTACATCGTCAATCCCCACGATGCAGACGGCAACGTCATCGTGTCCATCAACATGGGTCTGCAAAAACACGACTGGGACAGGGCTAAAGAACTCCTGGAATCGCAGGAAGTGGTCGAGGTCACCGTCGTCGGCCATAACCGGGGCGGCGTGCTGGTGCGCTGGCACCGGCTTGAGGGCTTCATCCCGACCTCGCATATGGCCTCCGTCAGCCCCGGCCTGACAGGCAATGATCGCCGCCAGGTCCTGCAGGACCTGATCGGCAGCAAACTGCACGTCAAAGTCATCGAGGTTGAACCGAATCGCAGGCGCTTGATTTTCTCCGAACGAGAAGCGCAGAAAGAATGGCGGGCACAGCAAAAGGCCAAACTGCTTGCCGATCTCTCCGAAGGGCAGGTCATCCGCGGCACCGTTACCGGACTGCGCGACTTCGGCGCATTCGTCAATCTTGGCGGAGCCGACGGCCTGATTCATGTCAGTGAGCTGGCCTGGCACCGTGTCGATCATCCGCGTGACGTCCTGAAGGTCGGCGAAGAAATCGACGTCTATGTCCTGAGCCTGGACCGTGAAACAAACCGAATCGCACTCAGCCGTAAGCGGCTGCTGCCCGACCCCTGGGTCACCGCCATGGAAAAATATCATGAAGGCCAGCAGGTGGAAGGCGTCGTCACGAATGTGGTGGACTTTGGCGCATTCATCGCCCTGGATGATGGCCTGGAAGGGCTGCTGCATCTTTCTGAAATGGGCGACGGTACGCTTAAGGAGCCGTACTCATACGTCAAGAAGGGTGACCGCCTCAAGCTGTGCATCAGCCATCTGGAGCCGGAACGCCGCCGGGTGGGCTTCACCCAGCGATGGGGCGTGGATGTAGATGTAGAGGAAGGCGAAGAAGGAGAGGCTGCACCATCCGCGACGGAAGCGCTGGAAGAAGCCCCTGCAGGTGAAGTCAGCGCAGAAGCTGGCGACCTGGAAGCCGCCGCGGCACCCGCCCCGGAAGATGAAACGCCTGTGAGCAAACCCGCTGCTGCAGAAGAAGCCGAGTCCATAGAAGCATCAAGCAGCGGCGATGTGCAGGCTGCTGCTGAAGGAACAACAGAGGTCGAAGCTGAAGATGCCCCCCCTGCGGAGCCTGAAGAATCCGCAGAAGCCGAAGAGGAAGATATCGGCCCTGCAGAAGAAGAGGCAGAAACACCCGCCGCTCCCAAAGATGAATAATGCCAGCATCAGGCAGATCAAAAACGGTGCTCTGAGGACGGGAGCACCGTTTTTCTTTCACTTTCCTCCCCAAAACACCGTGTTCTATTTGACAAACCATTTTTCAACCTGTTATACTCTGCCGCGATCTCGAAATGTGGCATGAACTATCAGTGCAGAAATAACGGTCGGCACGCCGGGAGATAAACTGCATTCCGGGCGCGTCCCTACCTGAAAATGCACACACTCGGCGCTCATTAGCAGTTGCCCGCCGGGTTTTGTTTTGTCCACTTTTCAAGATCAAAAATCTACCCCTGGGGGATATCAAACATATGGAAAATGTACAAGCAGTAGGTGCTGAAGAGGCAGAAATGGATTTTGCTGCCCTTCTCGAAGAGTCGTTCGCCGTCGAACAGCCAGAACGCGGCGATATTGTCATGGGTACTGTGCTGGCCGTGGACAATCAGGGCCTGATTGTTGACGTGGGACTGAAGCGCGATGCCGTCGTGCCCCGCAACGATCTCGAACGGCTCGGCACAGACGTTACTTACGAGGTCGGTCAGGAAATTCCCGTGATGGTGCTCCGCTCGGAAGACCAGGATGGCAACCTCGTGGTCTCCGTCACACAGGCCCGCCAGTTGGAAGACTGGAATCGCGCGGAAGAATACATGGAAAACGGCTCGATATGGGAAGGCACGATCACGGAAGCCAACCGCGGCGGCCTGATCGTCCCCTTTGGCAACCTGCGCGGCTTTGTTCCCGCCAGCCATGTGATGGATCTGCCTCGCGGGCTGGATGAGAACGAGCGCAAAGCCTACATGGCCCAGCTCATCGGCCAGATGATTGAGGTGAAGGTGATCGAAGTCAATCGCAAGCGCCGCCGCCTGGTGCTCAGCCAGCGAGAGGCACAGAGCGAACGCCGCGCCAAGCGCAAGGAAGCCCTGTTGAGTGAACTCAAAGAGGGTGAGGTGCGCAGGGGCGTGGTCAGCGGTCTGCGTGACTTCGGCGCGTTTGTAGACCTGGGCGGTGCAGACGGCCTGATCCATATTTCCGAGCTGGCCTGGCACCGGGTGCGCCACCCACGTGAAGTGCTCAACGTGGGCGACGAAGTGGAAGTCTACGTGCTGCGCCTGGATCAGGACGGCAAGCGTATCGGCCTCAGCCTCAAGCGGCTTCAGCCGAACCCCTGGGCACAGGTTGATGAAATGTACCATGTCGGCCAGTTGGTTGAAGGCGAAATCTCCCGCGTGACACAGTTTGGCGCGTTTGTCAGCCTGGAACCGGGCATCGAGGCTCTGCTGCATACCAGCCAGATGAGCGATCCGGCCCCCGAAGACCCCGCTCAGGTCGTGCGCGAAGGACAGCAGCTTCTGATGCGCGTGATCAGCATTGAGAGTCACCGCCAGCGGTTGGGCCTGAGCCTCAAGGAAGTGACGCCGGAAGAGTTGGCCGAATGGCATGGCACACGCCAGGTCGAAGCCGCCGAGAATGCCGTTGAAGGTGAGCCGGCAGCGGATGTTGAAGAGGAAATCGCAGCAGCGCCGGCAGCCGATGCTGAGGCTTCTTCTGAGCAGCCGGATGACGCCGCTGCCGCTGCCGAAGGCGAAGCAACAACTGACCCTGGTATAGAGCCTGACGATGCGGTACAATCCGCAACAGTTGCTTAAGGGTCGTATTAATCAGTTCAGTAATATGTAAGTTCTAGGAGGTGAGCCAGATTGCCAACGGTAATGCTACGGCCTAACGAATCACAGGAACAACTGCTCAAGCGATTCCGCAAGAGTGTCGCCAAGAGCGGTGTCCTTAGCACAGTGCGCCGCAAGCGCTGGTATGTTTCCAAGAGCGAACTTCGCCGCATTCAGAAGAAGAAGGCTATTCGCCGGGCACGTCGCCGCCAGCGCAAATCGCTCTCCAGATCGAGTCGCGGTTAAAGCGGGCGCGGCATAATCCTATGGGGAAAAAAGAAGAGAAGATTCTGGTTGAAGGTCGGGTGGTAGAGGCACTGCCCAACACCCAGTTCACGGTTGAGCTGGATAACGGGCACCGCGTCCTGGCCTATCTCTCCGGCAAAATGCGCCGATACTACATCCGCATCTTGCTAGGCGATCGGGTGCGCGTTGAACTCAGCCCTTACGATCCGACTCGTGGTCGGATTGTCTATCGTTACAGACGATCACCGGGTGGTGGTTCTGGCACCAACAGCTAGCCCCCCGGCTTTCCACACGCAATCATCAAAAGCCCGCATCGGTGACGATGCGGGCTTTTCGATATCGAGGTCTGATACAACCCATTTGATATCAGGTCACGGCGCATAGATCCGGTAAGTGTAGCGCAGCGTGTCACCGTCATAGCCATCAATGCGCAGTACACCCAGATACGACTCCGGCGCGGTGATGACAACCAGCACCGTGCCTGCTGGCAAACTACCGCGGGGAATAGATGTGAGAATGGAAGCCCCACCCAGACCGACAAGCTGGCCATAGTGCACCGTCTCCCAGTTCAATCCGGCCATCACCCCCAGCCCGGCCCCGTTGAGCGCTTCTAACGCCGCGCCATCCCAGCGCAGATCACTGGTGCCGGACCCGATGAGATCATGCTCCTGCACCGGCACAAGGGCCTGCATTCCGGTCGCCAGCACCGCATGATCGAGTGAGTACGTCACCGGGTAGAGATTGTTGGCTTCCCCGGCAGGCCCTTCATTCACCAGGTTGTTGAGGTCAATGACCAACTGCACGGTATACGTCCCGGTCGCGTCCACCGTCGGGCTGAGGACAACTTCTGTGCTCTGGCCGGGAGCCAGCGGCGGAATCACCGAGGAAACGTAGACATCGCCGGGGATAAACGTGGCAGCCAGCGCCGTCTCCACCGATGCCACGTTCCCCAGGTTGAAGACTGTGGCACGCACATTGAACGGCTGCCCGGTGAGCGGCACCAGTGGATCAATGGCTGCGGCAGTCACCACCAGGTCGGCGAACGGCGCGGGCGAAGGCGTCGACGTTGCAGCAGGCGTGGGCGAAGGCGGCGGCACGATGATCGGCAGATCGCTGAGATTGCCGTTCAGATCGAGCAGATAGGCTGCCACCCAGCCCGTCGTCCCGCGAAAGGGTATCACCATCCAGGTGAAATCCAGATTGGCCCCCACAGGGAACACGGTATCTCCCTGAGATAACTGGCCAAGCACATCATAATTCGTCCCTGGGCCGGTGCGCACGTTCAGCCGGAAGGAAGTCACAGTGCCGTAAACGCCTTCCGGCGTGGCCGTCGCGGCAGGGGTCGGCGTGACAGACGGCAGCACCGGCTGCGGCGTGCGTGTGACCGAGAACACAGCATCGCCTTCGTTGGGCACCAACTGCCCGCCCACAAACAGGCTGCGCACCTGAGGCACGGTATAGGGATTCAGCTCGACCACGACGGCAGCGTTTGTCGTCTCTCCGATGAAGAACTGCGCCGGGCTGAGCGTGCCCTGCACACCGGCCTGCCCCGGCAGATTTTGCAGGGCCTGCCGCAGCGCTGCCGGGTCCGCTCCCGACTCGCGCAGCGCCGCAGAGAGCAGATACACAGCGTCATAATAGGCTGCGCTCAAAGCATCCGGCACAGTGCCAAACGTGACGACATAATTCCGCAGAAAATTATCGCTGATCGTGCTGCGCACACCGGGAACCCAGTTCGTCACGCCCAGCACATTGCCGGTAAACAGCGGGCCGCCCGTCCCGGCGATCCGCATCCGGAAGGCTTCCAGCACCGCATCGCGATACAGATACGTCCCGTCCCAGCCGCGCTCTCGCAGCGAAAGGAACAGATCGGCGGCCACTTCTGGCTGCCCCCACACGGCAACCACATCCGGACGCAGATTAACCAGTGTGGCCAGCACGCCATCCAGGTCTTCCGGGTCATCTACTTCCAGCGTCGAGAGCGGAAAAACGCCCAGGTTGCCCAGGGCCGCCGTGAAATCCACCACGCTTTCCGCGGTGACCCCGCCCGATTTTTCCTGGACGATGGCGACAACCGGCTGCGTCAGGGTGCTGACCAGATATTCAGCGGCGGCCTGCACGTACACCTGCTCCGGCGCACGGGTGCGGAAAATCAGGTCGGACGTATCGGCCACGGTGATCGTGTCACCAGTTGCCGCGGTCATGATCGGCAGATCAAGCGCACGCAGATCGTTAAAAGTCGCCAGAACTACCGCGCTATCATCCGGGCCAAGAATCGCCAGCACATCACGCTCACTGAGCGCCGCCAACCCGGCGCGGACTTCTTCCGTCGTCTCCACCGGCACAGAAAGCAGCTCAAAAGCGTAAATCATGCCATCCGGCCCGACAATGCCGCCCGAGCCATTGATTTCGGCGATGGCGAGCTGTGCACCGCGTCCAGCGGGACTGTCTGCCGCAGTCAGCAGGCCCAGGCGCACTACCACCGGCTGCTGCGCCAGCAGCGCGGGGGCACCTATAGATAAAGCCAGCACCATCAGAATCAACGTCACAACAACACGCCTGGACAACAACACCTTATGCTCCTTCCGACAAGTTACAACCAAAGGCGCAAGCCTTCCTCAGATGTTATAGTATGTG
>JALSTC010000225.1 GCA_026983935.1 Ardenticatenia bacterium | reverse complement strand
GCCGGTGCTGGTTGAACTCACCAAGCGGGGAACCTTCAAACCCCGCGCCGTCCGGATTCTGGCCGGGCAGACCGTGGTCTTCCTGTGCACCATCCCGGCGCAGATCAGCGTGGAGATGGCCAGGCCGGATAAGTCTACCGAGAAGCCAACGGATCGGCCCCGGCGCTACACCCTGCGCAGGCCGTCCGCCAGAAAATCGGGCACAGACGAGCAGGCCGGTCAATGAGGGCATAGCACAAGCAAATGCACAAACAACCGGGGGCTTTCATCGCCTGCAGGCCAGCCAGATCGGTTTCTGGCCCTGCCGGGGTGAAAGTCCCCGTTGGTCATGCCTGCTGTCTGGCCCCGGCCATCATCAGGCCGAGCATCTCCACATCGGCATCTTCCCGATCCACCACGCCCATGATCTGCCCTTCATACAGCACGACGATGCGGTCGGAGAGCGCCAGGATTTCATCCAGGTCTTCCGAGATGAGCAGGATGGCGACGCCTTCATTGCGCTGCTGCATCAGCGTGTGGCGGATGTACTCGGTGGCGCTGATGTCCACGCCGCGCGTCGGCTGGGCGGCGATCAGCACGACCGGCTGGCGGGAAAGTTCCCGCGCCAGGATCAGCTTCTGGATGTTGCCGCCGGAGAGGTTCTTGACCGGCGTTTCCTGCGAAGGCGTTTTGATGTTGAAGCGGCGGATCAGTTCGCCGGTGTGACGGGCGATCGCGCCGAAATCGAAGAAGACGCTGCGGGCGAAGGGCGGATCACCGTGATTTTGCAGGATCATATTCTCCGCGACGGAAAACACGCCGATGGTGCCGTGCCGCATGCGCTCCTCCGGGATGAAGGCCAGTCCGGCTCGCAGCCGCTCCGCGACCGAGGCGTGCAGGATGGATTTGCCGTCCAGCTCAATCTCTCCGCTGACGGCTTCCCGCAGCCCGGCGATGGTTTCTGCCAGTTCGCGCTGGCCGTTGCCGGAGACGCCCGCAATGCCGACGATTTCCCCGGCGTGCACATCCAGTGAGATGCCGCGCAGGGCAGGCAGGTCCTGGTCATTGTTCACCACCAGGTCGCGCACGCGCAGCCGCACCGGCCCGCGCTCGACTTCCGGGCGGTCGGGCTGAAGCTGCACGTCGCGCCCGACCATCATCCGCGCCAGCGTGCGCTGCTCGATGCCGTCATTGGGCACGGTATCCACCACGCGCCCGTCGCGCATGACGGTGATGCGGTCGCTGAGATCCTGCACTTCGTGGAGCTTGTGGGAGATGAAGATCAGGGCATGGCCCTGTTCGCGCATCTGCTTGAGCGTGACGAACAGCTCGTCCACTTCCTGTGGGGTGAGGACGGCGGTCGGCTCATCGAGGATGATCAGTGCGCCGCCGCGGTAGAGCGCCTTGACGATCTCCACGCGCTGCTGCTCTCCGACGGAAAGCTGCCAGATGTAGGCATCGGGATCGATCTTGAGGCCGTAGATTTCGGAGAGTTCACGCAGCCGCTTTTTGACGCCGTCCAGCTCCAGCAGACCGTGCGGCGTCTTCATGCCCAGCGCCACGTTTTCCGCGACGGTCAGTGTCTGCACCAGCATGAAGTGCTGGTGGATCATGCCGATGCCGCGAGCCAGGGCATCCGCGGGGGAGTGAAAGTGCACTTCCTCGCCGTTGATGAAAATCTGGCCTTCATCAGGCTGGTAAAGGCCGTAGAGAATTTTCATCAACGTGCTTTTGCCCGCGCCGTTTTCGCCGAGCAGGGCATGAATCTCGCCCGCGCGGACTTCAAAATTCACATGGTCATTGGCCAGCACGCCGGGGAAGCGCTTGACGATGCCGCGCATCTCTGCGCTGTCAATCCGTGTGTGACCGGAGGGCAGGGTGGTCGGTTGGGACATGATTTTCCATCCAGGTGATGCAAACCGGTGCAGAAATCGAGGGCAGGGTGCCTTGCATCTGTACTGTATACCAATTCGGTGATCTGTACCAGATTATTTTTTGCCCGTACCAGATGACGCCGCCGCCTGCGTGTCAGCGAAGCTGTACAGAGCTATGTCATCATACGGGTCATTACCAGAACATCGAATAGTACTTGACCGCCGCGCTGGAATCCTTATATAGTAGATACAGCAAGTGGCCCTAAAACAAATCGCCGGGATGGGCCACCGGCGAAAGCTGTTTCGGTTGCCGCCTCTGTCGGCAAGGGGGACTCCGGGCGGGCACGGCTCACTCCACAACAGACTGTTGAGTTTTGCCGTGAAAAGGCAAAAAAGTGTCTTAAAGAGGCCAGTGACCGCCAGCGTCAGGTCCCGGCGACACGCGGAAAGATCGAACGGCTTACATACCTGGAAAGCGGCGGTGTGCTGTGAAGAACACAGTTTGCCGCCGCGTCCTGTTATGCGCGAAAATTGTAACATTGCCCACCGTTTGACGGTTTAACAGATACCGGGCATGGTGCGCATTATCCCCCCCCCTTATTTTATGCCTCTGCCGTGCCGGACGTCGCTGTGTTGCAGCGTATGGCCAGGGCCTGGTGAAATACGCCGCTCTCCGCTGGGGGAAGGGTGATTTTGTGCCGGGCGGAAGGGGCCAAACAGCGCCTCCCGACGGTTGTAACTCCTGCTAAAATACATTTGGGTAAACAGCGCAAATCAGCCGCGCTGCTGCCCCCATTTGCAGCGGCATAACCACTGCCTGCACAACATGACAGGAGGCAATGCAATGTATGTCGGACGACGCATGACCCGCAACCCCATCACCGCCACCCCGGAAACCAGTCACTCCGAGGCTATGAAGCTCCTGCGGGAATACCGGATTCGCCGCCTGCCGATTCTGGATGATGGCAAGCTGGTGGGCATTGTCGTGGAGAAGGACCTGCTCTCGGCGCAGCCTTCCCCCGCCACCACACTGAGCATTTACGAAATTTACAGCCTGCTGGATCAGCTCACCATGAAGAGCATCATGGCAAAGCCGGTCTACACCGTCGAGGAAAGCTGCCCGCTGGAAGAAGCGGCACGCATCATGGTGGAGAAGAAGATCGGCTGCCTGCCCGTCATGCGCGGCGAGGAGCTGGTCGGCATCATCACGGAAACGGATATCTTCCGTGCGCTGGTGGAAATCCTGGGCGATGAAGAGGTCGGGCTGGCGTTTTCCATCCGGCTGGAGGATAAACCCGGTGCGCTGGCCGCCGTCACGCAGGCCATCGCCGACGCGGGCGGCAACATCGTCAGCCTGGTGACCTTCCGGGGGGCGGACAGCGCCACACGCGAAATCTACATCAAAGAGCGGGGGGCAAACCGGGAGAAGCTGGAGCAGCTTATCACCGATGAAACGCAGGCGGAGCTGCTGGAGATCGGGCCGGTGACGCGCTACGAGCCGCGCGTCTTCGGCTGAGTGGATCACGCCTATTCAGGCGCACGCCCATGCACGGCGGCACAGGTGATCTGGCCGCCGTGTTTCGTCCTCAGCCGGGGGAAGACACTCACTCCTGCATCGGCTCCCCAACCCGGCGCGGCACGGCGGTGATTTCTTCGATGCGGACCCCGTCATCGTCGTGGTACCAGTCTTCGTGCTCTGACCACTGATGGCAGGCCAGGCACTGCGTCTCCCGCCAGATTTTGCCGCAGTGCGGGCACATGCCATGCGTGCGGAAGGTGTGCCAGACATGCCCGCAGGTGCACTGCCACAGGTCTGCCGGGCCGGGCCGCCAGTCGCACCCGGGACAGGCGATGTACATGATGACGCCTCCGTTTGCCGTCTTC
>JALSTC010000224.1 GCA_026983935.1 Ardenticatenia bacterium | reverse complement strand
CCGCCCGATCAAGTACGGTCAGGGTGTCGTTATAGGCCGCTTCGAGATAGGTATCCATCGCCTCACGGAAAGCCGCCTCATCCAGCGAGGCGTCTTCGCGGACGGCGTACACGGTCAGCAGCGGCCTGTCCCCCCCCGGCGGCGCAAACATCACCAGCAGTGCGGGGCCTTCGCTCAGATCACCTGCCGACCAGGAAGGCGGCAGTTCCAGAGAAAAGACGCCGCCCGGATGGATGTACCGATTGGCAAGGTCGGGAGTCGGGGCCGGGCTGGAAAGCACCGGCGAACATCCCACCAGCGCAATCGCAATCAGCAGCCCCCGTAACAGCATTCTCACATCAATCCCTTCATCTCCTGCTGCCAGCACTCCCGATAGTATACAACCCGGTAGGCATCCGGCATAGCCCGACTGACAGCTGCTCCTCTTTCGTCTACTACCCTATAACAAATCGCATTCTAACCAAAGGTAGTACCTAGAGGCTATACCAGCAGACCGCAACCCCTCATATTCTGGACATAGACTCAATTCAACCCATGTTCTTACCCTGCCGCCTCGCTCGGGCGTGCGCTCACTTTGAATGAAGGACTGTCAAATCCATGTATGCGCAAAATGAACTGCTGTACCCACACCAGGTCACGCCCAGGCTCTCCGACCTGCGCGGCCCGGAGTGGCAGGCGCTTGTTGAACGCGTTTCCTCCCTCCCCGAAACCCATGAAGAAGTCCTTGCTTTCAGCCTGATGATGATCCGCCTGAACGGCTGCATGGCCTGCGAGACGGACAGCTACCGGGCCATGCGCGGCTGCCTCGCCTGCGCCGCCCAGACCCTGCGCCGCTACAAAGGCCCCGATCGCGACCTGATCCGGGTTTACGAGCAGGCTCTGGCAGACATCCGCCAGCACCTGGCAGAAGCGATCCCGATCGCCCTGTCGGTCCCCGCCAACTGGGTTCAGGTAAACGAAACCGTCTGACCAAACGGTCATCCCCGCAGCAGCCCGAGCGACCATATTCCCACGAGTGACGCAGACCGCCAGACCCGGCCTGCATTAATCACATGCGCTCATCTCCCTCCGTTTGCATATTCACCGGATGAATAGCACAATAGCATTCCTCATGCCCCACGATGCCCGGAGGCAGAAATGGCCCATGAACCGGACTGGGAATCGCTCGACCAGCTTCAATTCCTGCTGCTGCGCCGGGTGGTCGAACCACTCAACGCCGCACTTGCTGCGATCAGCCTGCTTCATCTGGACAGCGCCGCCGATAAACCGCGTGCCTACTGGCAAGAGAGGGCCACCAACGAAGTCATGGGGACCCTCAACCTGATCAATGCCTGGCACGCGCTCATCCGCTTCAAACTGGGCGAACTGCTCCCTCAGCAGCACATCCGCCCCTTTTATGTGCAGGAAATGCTGGACTGGCTTGCTTACCAGCTACAGCTTGTGAACCCGCTCCACGCGGAGAAGAATCTGCTCATCGAAGCCAACCGCGAGTCGCTGCAGGAAGCCCTGCTGCTGCTTTATTCCGCTGCCTACACCCTCGGCCCCAGCGTACGCTTGATCGTGCAGAACACCACGGACGGCATGTGGTTCCGCGTGCGCTACGCAAAGGTAGGCCCTGCCCCCTGCAATGAGGACCTTGACGCATTGATCCAGCGGCTCAGCGGCAACTGGCGGCTGGAAGACACCGCCTTTGAACTGCGCACGGCAGCCGACTTCATCGCTCTGAACGGCAGCCAACTGCACCTGCAGGGGAGCGAACAGTCCTGCGAGATGGCTTTCTTCGTTTACACCCTGGGCAGGCGTCCTGCCAACCCGCTGAGCACGGCACAGGTCACCGAACCGCCCGCGCTCCAGACATCGGACTCGGAAGAAATCCTCTATTCAACGCTGGTGCGCCCGGGCACCGATTCCAGCACCCGGCAGATTCCCCCGCAGATTCTCAAGGAGATAGATGCACTGTCCGGGGAAGGCCAGCCCCCCGCACCGCCAGCGGCCCAGGCCAACGGCGGAGAATCGCCTCCCCAAAAAGACAACCGTTAGACACTGCACCGGCGCGTTTGTTTCTGATTCGATCCGCTGGTAGACTGTGATCATGTGACGTCTACATCCTGCAGCAGCAAAGCATTCGCCTCTTTCCTAGCCAAAAGGAGCAATTGCGGTGCTCTCGCTCCCGGAAAAACTCGTCTTCGTGATTCTGGTAATCTTCTCACTTTACCTGACCTGGTACAGCTTCAAACGTGTGGTGGATGTGATCCGGCGCGGCGGCGGGCGGTTATATTTGAACCGACTCCCGGACCGCGTCTGGCGGGCCATTGAAGTGACCGTCACACAGCGGACGGTGCTCAGCGCCCGCCCGATCACCAGCCTGTTTCACGTTGCCATCGTCTGGGGCTTCCTCTTTTACGCACTGGTCAACCTCGGCGATGTGCTGACCGGCTTCCTGCCGGATTTTCAGTTCCTCGGTGACGGCACTGTCGGCAATCTGTACCGCCTGCTGGCAGACGTGCTCAGCATCGGCGTGATCGTGGGTATGGTCTACTTCCTCGTCCGCCGCTTCCTGACTCCCGCGCCGGAACTGCAGTACCACGACAACATCCTGCTGTACCCCAAAGCGAAAGCGGGCGGCATCCGCCGCGATTCGGCCATCGTCGGCGCGTTCATTCTGGGGCACGTCGGCGGGCGCTTCCTGGGGCAGACCTTCGCCATCGCTCAGCATGGTGCAGATCCCTGGCAGCCCTTTGCCAGCGCTGCTGCCATGATCTGGAACGGCGCAAATCCAGAGCTGCTCACGCTGGGAGAACATGCCATGTGGTGGCTGGCGCTGGGCCTGATCCTGGCCTTTGTCCCCTGGTTCCCGCAGACCAAACATTTCCACCTCATGGTCGGCCCCTTCAACTTCATGACCCGCCCGGAACGGCGCGGGCGCGGCGCAATGGAGCCGCTCGATCTGGAAGACGAAGAGATCGAGATGTTTGGTGCGGCCAATCTGGAACATCTCTCCAAAACGCAGATCGTGGATGCCTACGCCTGCATCATGTGCAACCGCTGCCAGGAGGTCTGCCCGGCCTACAACGCCGGTACAGAGCTTTCCCCGGCGGCCCTGGAAATCAACAAGCGTTACTTTCTGAAGGAACACGCCCCTGATCTGGCAGGCGGCGAGGAATCGCCGGAGACGCTTTTCGATTATGCGCTCTCCATCGAAGGCACATGGGCCTGCACGACCTGCGCTGCCTGTGTGGAGATCTGTCCGGTCGGCAACGAGCCGATGTTCGACATCCTCAACATGCGCCAGTATCTCGTCCTGATGGAAGGCCAGCCCCCCGATCTGCTGGCCACTGCCCTCACGCAGGCAGAACGTGCCGGCGATCCCTGGGGCAACCCGCGAGGCACACGCATGAACTGGGCGGAAGGGCTGGATGTGCCCTTGATGGCAGAGAAGCAGAAGGTGGATGTCCTGTACTGGGTCGGCTGTGCAGGAGCCTTTGACCCCGCCGGGCAGAAGGTCAGCCGGGCGATGGTCAAGATTCTGCAGGAAGCGGGTGTGGATTTTGCCGTGCTGGGCGATGAGGAGCGCTGCACAAGCGAATGGGCGCGGCGCGGCGGTCAAGAAGCGTTGTTCCAGGAATCGACCTATACGCTGATCGAAACGTTCAACCAGTATGAGTTCAACCTGATCGTCACCCAATGCCCGCACTGCTTCAATACGTTCAAGAACGAATACCCCGATTTCGGCGGGCACTACGAA
>JALSTC010000223.1 GCA_026983935.1 Ardenticatenia bacterium | reverse complement strand
GCTTTCCTCGTCAATGCCCTTGATGACCGTCACATCCACATGCACCGTAGGCACATGGTCTTCCGTGATCGGCAGTTCGTACAGCAACGTCGAGCCTTCAACTTCCAGAACTTCGTAGCTCATGATCCCGGCACGCTCCACACTGACCAGCACTGTTGAGCGGCCTGCGAAGGGGATCGGGACAAGCACCTGTGCCACATCGCCAGGGCGATACTCGTCCTGATCGGCAATCAGGTCAATGGTCTGCGAAGGCTGGCCCCACCACACGGGCCGCCGCCCTGTCACCCAGAATCGCAGCGTGCTGCTGTTGGGCCGCTCATACTCATCAAGCGCCACGGCGCGCACCCGGTAGATTCCAGCGGCAGGCGGTGTGAAAACATAGCTGGCGGTGCCATCATCACCTGTACGCACCTGAGCCGTCTCCACTTCGATTTCCTCGCGCTGCCAGTTATAGCGGCCAAACTGACCTTCGACCGGCACGCGGGTCCACCGGATCTCGACCACAGTCAGATCAATGCGCTTATCCGGTATGGGATCGCTGTCCGCTGTAACAGCGATCAGGGCGATATCCATTGGCTCGCCTTCCCGCCCGAAATAGCGGTCAGCACGCAGTCCCACGTATATATTGGCCGGATGCGCCAGCACGGTGGTTCGTCCGCTGATCGCCTGCCTGCTTTCATCGGTTATCGTTGCCTCCACGGTGATCCGCATCGGGCGCGGCGCAGAGGGACGTGTGTTCTCACTGGTGATCAGAAAGCGACCACTGGCGTCAGTCACCGCTGTACCATCACCCACATAAAGCGGGGTGTAATCGAGCGTTTCATCATCGAATGTGTACCGCCCGGGGCCGGTGTAATTGAAGCTGGTCGGTTCACCCTGGGCCGTCCAAAACAGATCCGCATTGCTCACCGGGCCGCCGAAGTAAAACGACGCGCTTGCCATCGCCCGCAGTTCATCACCCTGGAAAATCTCATCCTGCTGCGGCGTCACCGTGACTTCAAATTCCGGCACGCGAAACTCGGCTACGGTGAAGTTCAACCGCGCACGACGCCCCTCAACCCGGATAAAGGCACTGCCCAGCGGCGCGTCCTCCGGCAGTTCAAACTCGCCGTTGAATGTACCGAAGTCGGTCACGGGCAAATCGGCTTCATACAGCAGTTGATTGTCTGCGGCATTTACCGTGACATGTACCATGCGGAGGTTCGGCACGCGGTAATCCATATCATGCCGATCGCGCAGCACCCCCCGGAAATAAACCGTCTCACCAGGGCGATAAAGTGGGCGATCAGAATACAGATAATCCCGCTGCGTGGGCAACTGATTAGCGCCCCCACTCTGCCAGACTCCATAAACGCCCGTTCCTTCCGCTACAATATAGACATCACGAGGGAAGTTTCCGGCTGGCGCACGGAAGATGCCGTCATCGTCTGTCAGACCCCGAGCGAGGGCCCGACCGTCACGACTATATATCGTGACGGTCGCACCGCTGACCGGCGCAGCCGTCGGCATATCGGTGACCCAGATCATGATTTCTTCCGGCGCACGCTTAACCGTCAGGTTGGCCGTCGCAACCGCCAGCGCAAACTCATAGGGACGCCTATCAGGCCCGCGCATCACAACCCAGTAGACGCCGTTGGGCAGCGTCCCCCCTTCTTCCGACGCAAGCAGTACTTCCCTGGCAACGCCCTCCCGTCCCTGAGAATCGAACGTAACCGACCACGTGCGAAGCTGACTGGCATAGGTAACCCAGGGCGGCGTCTGCTCACTGCCATAGTATCTCCACAGGGCGTCACCCAGATAGGCCGTATCCACGTGATACAGCTCGAAGGCCACCGTCGGCGTCCCGCTGATCACAATTGGGAAGCGCGTATCCTGACGATGCGCACCGGTGATCACGAAATTGCGTCCGCTGTTGATGGGGTAAGCCCACGTCGCAATGTCGCCTGTGGAGTAAGTGAACGTGTAATCGGTCGGGATGGCATTGCCGTAAATGTCCTCTGCCCCGGCCAGCAGTGTAATGGTATAGGTCGTATCAGGCAGCGACGCGAAATTTAGAGACAGGGACCGGCTACTGACAACCGGAGACCAGGACTCCGGCTCCGGTGAAATCCTGATTTTGCCTTCCAGCGTATTGGCGTTCATCGGGGAACGGAATTCGATACTTGCACCACCCCCCGGCCTCACATCGCGAGCGCCGTCCTGCGGATAGGTGCGGGCAACGCCAGGATAGGGAATCGTCCGAAAGCTGAAAGAGATACCCTCATCAAGTGTGGCATCACCTGCCGCGCTGCGGGCAGCAGCGGTCACATTGACCAGATAGACGCTGTCAATTTGCAGCAGGTCATTCGGGGAGAAAGTCATCCGTGTGCTGTCAGCATTCCACGCAAACCTACCCTCGACCGGCATGCCATTGTGCAGCAGCGTAAAGGCTTCCTCCGCGCTGGCATGATCCATCGGCTGGCTGAAAGTCACGACGATCTCGCGATCCAGCAGCACATCACCGGCGTTGGGGCTTGGGCTGACATTCAGGATTTGCGGCGGTAGTGTACGGAATGACCAGGAATAGTCTTCCTCCAAAACAGCCCCCGTAACGGACGTCAAGCCGGCGGGAACCGTCAGGGTATAGGTCGTCCCACCCCGCAGAGCCTCAGAAGGCGTAAACGCATAGATAGAGGTATTGAGCCATTCGCCCTCCCCGGCAATGGGTGGTTCGATACGCAGCGGCACAGGCAGATCGGCCTGCTGTGTGGTGGAAACCAGCGGCACTACCGGGCGATTGAATGTCACCACGATGCGTGCATCTGAAGCAACGCCCTCTGCGCCGTCCTCCGGTGTGACCGCCGTCACGACCAGCGCTCCGATTGTCCTTGCCTCAAAGATGTAAGGATCGGGCAATGTCAGGCCGTTCACCGCAGAGGCGCTGTCAGCAATGGTCACACGGTAGACTGCCGCCCGGGGCCATTCGGCATCCGGAACAAATGTCACTGTCCGCGCATCAGGCCAGCTAAACCGTCCGCTAAGTGCCGGTTCAAACACAAATGCTGCCTCGACGCTGGAGCGATCCATAGGTTGATCAAACGTCACCGTCAGCGGCTCATCTGGAGTGAGTTCTACGCCGGGCAGCGGCCAGACATCAATAACATGCGGTGGCAACGCATCCTCCTGTGCCTGCGCACTATTCATGCCGGATACAAACGCGGAAACCGCAACAGCCACCAGCACTACAGTCATCACCAATCGGAAAGATTTCATCATTCGTCTCTCCATAATCTGCTTCCACTACACACAATCCAGACGTCTGTGGTGGTTGTTCGGTTCCCCGCAATGATGGAAAACCGTCATCGTCATTATTAAGGTTACAATAAATGCCACAAAATAACCATCAGGCAATCCATGCTGTCTTTGCCATTTTGTCAATCTACAAAATTTGACTACAATATCTTCAACATCTGGCATAGTTTCAGGGAGAAGATCATGAGCAGGCGATACATCGTTCCGATACTCGCACTCTCAGTCTTGATCGCTGGTATAGGCCTCCCCGCCACCGTCCATGCGCAGGACAACTGTAACTTCGCGGGTGAGGCTCGCATCGGGATCATCGCACCGCTCACCGGGGCCATTTATCGCGTAGGCCAGAGTACAGTCACTGGTGCAGAACTGGCAATTGACCAGATCAATGCAGCATGTGGCTTGCAAATCGGAGGGGAAAACTACGAGGTAGTCCCCGTACTGGAAAACAACAACTCC
>JALSTC010000222.1 GCA_026983935.1 Ardenticatenia bacterium | reverse complement strand
GCCGTCCAGCCGCAATGCGTGATCGCATACAACTGCGTGACCGTTGAAGATTACCTGGCTTATCTATTCGCCAGGGCATACGACGTGCCGTATCACAACCTCCGGGCGATCAAAATCCGGGATTACGTGCAGTACGAGCCAACCCCCCGCCAGACATCACACACCACACTTCCCGTCTATGAAAAACGCCTGCAGGACACACCGGACGACGACTATACCCGGATCGCCCGCGAGCACATCCGCCATGTTCGGGAGCAAAATGCCCTGTACGAAGGTGTCCGAAAAACTGCCAGCAGCGAGTGGCAGATGCAGGCACCGTTGAAAACGCTGACGGGGCTGCTCCGTCAGGAATGGGAATACCGGTGGGGGGCGGTTCCGCATGATAACCACCTTGTCAGCCCGATACGAGCCGTCATGACAACGCGGATTATCAATCGTCTGCGTGTGCGGCGGCATGATCGGGCACTGGCCGCGCACTACGTGCGTGAGCAGGACCTGCCCGGCATGGATTACGTCTTTTTCCCGCTGCACAGCGAGCCGGAAGTCGCCCTGCTGGTCAATGCCAAACCCTATCTCAACCAGATCGAAGTGGTACGCAACCTGGCAAGCAGCCTGCCCGTTGGCACAAAGCTGCTGGTCAAGGACCATCCACTGGCCTACAGCCGCCGCAGCGGGGGATACTACCGGAAACTGCTTGCCATCCCCAATGTGCGGCTGATTCACCCTTCGGTCAGGTCCCGGCCCATCGTCCAGTCAGCCCGCGCCGTTGTCGTAATCACGGGATCAATCGGGCTGGAAGCTGTCATTATGGGCAAACCGGTCGCCTGCCTGTCGGACCCGCCTTATGCGCTGCTGCCGGATACAATGGTTCGTCATCTTTCGCAACCGGATCGCTTTGACCGGGAGTTGCACGACCTGATGACCGGCTACACCCCGGACGAAAACGCGCTGGAGCAGCTTCTGGCGGCGCAGATCAGCCAGGCGGCATCCGTCAAACTATACAGCGTTCTGCTGGGCCGCCGGAACGTCGTCACGACTGGCGACAGCAGTTATGACGACGAGATCGAAAAGCTGGCCGCTTACACACGGCGCGTATTGAGTCGGGCCGGAACATCATGAGCCTGAGCACCCAGAAAAAGCAGATCATCCGCTTTGCCGGGCTGCAAACCGGCGGGCACATCCTGGGGATAGTCTTGAGCATTCCGGTCAGCTTCCTGACGGCAGCTATTCTGGGACCGGCGATGTTGGGCGGTTTGCGCACGGTGGGGCTGGTCAAGCGTTATGCAACCTATGCCAATCTCGGCCTGATCAAGGGCTATCGCAAGGAATACACAGAGGCGCACTCGGCGGCCAACGCAGCCGACATGGAAGAAATTGACGCTGTGGGCTTTACCGTGATCATGCTCTCTGCCCTGGCAAGCATCCTGATCGTGATCCTCATTTACGCGGCGGGCATAGACGTGGGCGGGGTCTTCACGCTGACCACGGCGCTGCTGATCATGGCTGTTCTGCTGGCAGAGCGCCAGCACGCTTTCCTCTCCGCACGCGCACAGGGCCGGGGCCACTTCGATCTGATCGGCTTTTCCACCGTCCTGCTGAAGACCGTCGGCCCACTTTACATCCTGGTTGGGCTGATGGCGTTTGGCGTAGATGGTGTGGTGATTGCCTGGCTGCTGATCCCGCTGACCGGTGTTTTTGTGCTGTGGCGCTATCAACACGATTTTCGCCCGCAGTTTCGCTGGCAGTGGCAGCGGATACGCTCTCTGGCTTCGGTGGGCGGTTTGCAATATCTCGACGGCACGTTCACTTCGCTGATCGTCGCCATGGGGCTGACGCTGGCTGCCCTGCATCTGGAGGCGGATGCGGTGGGGATTTATGCCTATGCAGAAGGGGCGCTTTCCCTGAGCACCACGCTGCCGCTGTCCCTGCAAACCGCCGTCTTCAAGAACATGATGAACGTCTGGGCCAGGCGTGCCACGCCCTCATACAGACAGTTGCACGCATTCTTCGCCGCACCGCTGACGTTGTTCATCATGATCACCACGCTGCTGGCCGGGGGCCTTTATCTGGGCTACAGCTACGTGATCCCGCTGCTGCTGCCGCGCTTTACAGGCTCGCTCTCTGTGATGAGCCTCCTGCTTTTCGGGCAGTCCATTTATGCCGCGCAGGGCTTCGTGACCCAGTACTTCATCACCACCGACCAGATCGGGCGCAGCGCAACACTATCCGGCATCTGGGCCGGGGTGACCTTTCTGGTCGTCTCCTTTGGCCTGGCGCTGAACGCTTCGCCGCAGGGGCTGGCCCTGAGTATGACGCTGTGCCTGCTGGGCTATGCCGTGCTCTTTCTCAGTATTGCCCTGCGGCAGACGCAGGGCCGGGGGCGGGCGATCTGGAACATCCTTCGCTACCTGCTGGCGAGTGCGCTGCTGGCCGGGGTGGCATTTCTACTGGGCAATACGGCATTGTTTGGCATTGGGAGTGGCGACCTGGCCGCCCGGCTGCTCACCGGGGGCCTTGATCTGCTGCTCGATCTGATCCTGTGGGCTGCCGCCGTCCTGCTGGGCTACAGTGTGCTTTTCGCCGACCAGGGGATCATCCGTGAGATTCGTCAGATTCTGGCTTACGGCTGGTCGCCCATTGCGCGCATACTGGCATCGCAGAAGACGCGGCAGCCTTGAACAAAACCCCATTATAGAGGAGTTCTCTATGCACATTGGCAGCAGACCGATCGGGGACGGCGCACCCTGCTTCATCATCGGCGAGGTTGCCCAGGCACACGACGGCAGCCTGGGCATGGCTCACGCTTTTATTGATGCCATTGCCGATGCCGGGGCGGATGCCGTGAAGTTCCAGACACACATTGCCGACGCGGAAAGCACGCCGGAGGAGCCGTTTCGGGTGCATTTCAGCCCGCAGGATGCTACCCGCTACGAGTACTGGAAGCGGATGGAATTCACGCCCGCGCAGTGGAAGGGGCTGGCCGATCACTGCGCTGACCGCGGCGTGGTTTTCCTCAGTTCGCCATTTTCAATCGAAGCCGTTGATCTGCTGGCCAAGCTCGATATGGCAGCTTACAAGATCGCCTCCGGCGAGGTCAACAATCTGCCCATGCTGGAACGCATCACCCGCGAGGGTAAGCCGATTCTATTCTCCTCCGGCATGAGCGGCTGGGCAGAACTCGATGACAGCATCCGCTATGTGCGTGAACGCGGCGCGGAAGTCGCCGTCTTCCAGTGCACCACACAGTACCCCTGCCCACCCGAACGCCTGGGCCTCCACGTGATCGATCAGCTTCGTGAGCGCTACCAATGCCCGGTCGGGCTTTCCGATCACTCCGGCACGATCTATGCCGGTCTGGCCGCCGTCGCCAGGGGCCTTGATCTGCTTGAGGTGCACGTCACGCTGAGCAGGGAAATGTTCGGGCCGGATGTCGTGGCGTCTGTGACCACTGCCGAACTGCGCCGGTTGGTCGAAGGCGTGCGCTTCATCGAGCGGGCGCTGCAGGGCCATGTGGATAAAGATGCAGAAGAAGCGGCGCTGCAGCCGCTGCGTGCGGTCTTCAACAAAAGTGTGGTCGCGGCCAGCGATTTACCGGCAGGGACCGTACTCACCCGCGAGCACCTGACGACAAAAAAGCCAGGTACAGGAATCCCCGCCCGTAAACTCGAGTCGCTCATCGGGCGGAAGCTGGCCCGCCCCGTGCGCCGGAATCAACTGCTGCACGAGGAAGACCTGCTGGGAGACCTGTAAAACTCGCGAACCCCACCGCCGTGGCAGATGTCGGGA
>JALSTC010000221.1 GCA_026983935.1 Ardenticatenia bacterium | reverse complement strand
CGGGCGTTGCCGCGGGCTTTTGAGGAGGATCGGGCGTTTTTCTTTGCATCCGCCAGCGGGTCCACGTGCCGACCACGCCCTGCGGGAAGATCATCACGACGATGATAAAGGCGATGCCCAGGAGCAGGGTCCAACTATTCCCGATGTTGATCGTCGCCCCCCCGAGTGTGACCGTGGCATCCCGAAAGAGGCGATCGCTCAGATGGAGGCCCGCAGCACCGATGACCGGCCCGCTGAACGTGCCGATACCGCCGATAATCGTCATCAGCAGGGGATCCACGGTGAACGTCAGACTCAGAATTTCTGGCCCGACCTTCTTGTTGAACAGAATATGCAGCATGCCTGCAATGGCAGCCAGCATGCCAGCCACTGAAATGGCCAGTAGTTTGAATGTCAACGTGTGGTAGCCGATGGCTCTGGCACGTTCTTCGTTTTCCCGGATGGCCAGGAATACCGCGCCGGTTGGTGAGTGGAGCAGGCGGCGGATAGATACAAACGTCAGCACAAAGACGACCAGTACAATGTAGTAGAAGGCCAGCCGGTTCCGTGTGGGATTGAGCCAATCCGGTAGTGCCCCGATGGAAAATCCGTCCTCAGCGTCTGTCAGGGGGAGGCGGCTGAAGTAGATAAAGAACATCTCGGCAATGGCCAGCGTGAACATGGCAAAGTAAACACCGCGAAGTCGCAGGGACACCACGCCGACGAACAGGCTGAGCAGCACGGCGATGACGATTCCGGCGATCACGCCAACCAGCAGTCCGGCATCAACGCCCAGTTCGCTTTTCTCCAGGGCAATGCCGAGCGTATACCCGCCGATGCCAAAGAACAGTGCATGGCCGAAGGAGATAACCCCAGTGAAGCCGAAAATCAGATTGTAGCTCATGGCCAGAATGGCCAGGATGAATACTTCGATGAAAACGCCCTGCCAGAACACAGACAGGCCGACTGGCCTGCCGCGCAGTCCGGTGGGGCTGTCTCCGGTGAGCCAGCCGACAATGTGCGGGAACAGGATCAAGAAGATCAGGATCGCCAGGTATGCCCATTCGGATTGTGAGATCCGCTGCCGTCTGGCTGCTTTTTGCATATTCCTATTCCTCCTTGCCAAACAGACCACGCGGACGCACCAACAGCACGACCACCATCAGCAGCATCGGGGTGATGCTTGCCCAGACCGACTGATTCAAATATTGGGTGGCAAACTTTGCGACGACGGCCACAGCCAGCCCGACCAGCAGGCTGCCGATGGCGGTGCCTTCGTAGCTGCCCATGCCGCCCAGCGCCACGACGGCGATAGCGGCCAACAGGAACGCATTGCCCATGTTGCTTGTTGCGCCCAGAAACGGCGCGGCGATCACGCCGCCAAATGCCGCCAGTGCACAGCCCAGCGTAAACACCAGCGTGAAGACGGCCCGCACATTGATGCCCAGCGCTTCCACCATTTCGCTGTCTTCCACACCCGCGCGGATGATGATGCCGATTCGTGTCCGCCGCAGCAGCAGCGCGATCGCGCCGATAAGAACAAACCCTACGGCGATCACAAACAGCCTATACGTGCTGAAGCGCTGACCGAATAGCTCGAAGAATCCTTCCCGGAAGCCGAACATTTCTGTCCAACTGTAGGGCGTTGTGCTCCAGAAGAATTTGATTGCCTCGGTCATGACCAGCGCTACGCCAAAGGTCAGCACAATCTGAAAGATCGGACGTGCATACAGCGGGCGCAGCAGGCCGCGCTCCAGAATGACACCCAGAACAGCACCGACGGCTGTTGCCAGCACCACGGCCAGCAGGAAGCGCAGGTCCCGGTTGGGGATGGCTGTGATGACTGCCGGGGCGTGGTGGAAGGCATAGCCGACATACGCCCCCAGCATGAAATAGGCTCCCTGGGCAAAGTTCAGAATATCCATCAGGCCGAAGATGATCGATAAACCCGAAGCCACGAGGAATAGCAGCATGCCCTGGAAGAGTCCGGAAAGCACAGTGATGCCGAAATCGCCGAGGTCACCGCCTGCCGCAACAAAGCCGATACCCAACAAAAAAGCGACAAGACCAATGACGATCAGCAGTGAATGACGATTTTCCGCTGCAAGAATTCCTTGCATTGCCTGGCTCCTCTAGGCTGCGCCGAGATAGTGATGGATCAGTGCCCTGTCCTGGACAAGATCGGCCATACTCCCTGCCATCACACTGTGCCCGTCGTCAATGATGGTGTAGCGGTCGGCAAGCTGGCTTGCCATGCGGAAGTTCTGCTCAACCAGCAGTACGGTGGTCTGGGCGGAGAGTGCCCGAATTGCGTCCATGAGTTGTTCAATAATGACCGGGGCCAGCCCCTCGCTGGGTTCATCAATCAGCAGCAGCCGATTATTCGCAACCAGCGCGCGAGCGATGGCCAGCATTTGCTGCTGTCCGCCGGAGAGATGTCCGCCGGGTAAATGGTACAGCCGTTTGAGATCGGGGAACAGCCCGAAGATAAAATCAGCGCGCTTTTCAAGGTCGTGTGGCTGACGCTGCGCAATTTCCAGGTTCTCGCGGACGGTGAGTTCGCTGAAGATGGCCCGGTGTTCGGGGACGTAGCCGATTCCCATCTGGGCGATGTGGTAAGGTCGCTTGCCGACCAGTGACTGGCCCTGAAAAAGAATCTCTCCCCGGCTTGGTGGAGTCAATCCCATGATGCTGCGCAGGGTGGTGGTTTTGCCTGCGCCGTTGCGCCCGAGCAGTACTGTGATGCTGCCCTGTGGTACAGTCACTGACACGTCTTCCAGGATATGAAACTGGCCGATGAAGGTATGGATGCCGCGTACCTCCAGCAGATTGGCCTGCGTCTGCTCAGTCATGCGCGTCTGCCTCGATCTCAGCAAAGCTTCCATATAGTTCGCCTAGATAAGCGTCTTGCACGGTTTTGTTAGCGGCCACTTCTTCCGGTGTGCCCTCAGCCAGCACAGAACCAAAGTGCATGACGGTTATGCGATCGGAGACATTCATGACCACATTCATATTGTGTTCAACCAGAACGATCGTCTTGCCCCCCTCCTTGCGGATGGTTTCGATTGTCCGCATCAGTTCGGGAACCTGCTCGGAAGCCATGCCTGCTGTTGGCTCATCCAGCAGAAGCAGCGCGGGGTCTGAGGCCAGCATGATGGCCAGTTCCAGCTTGCGCTTGCCGCCGTGAGGCAGAACACTGGCCGGTACGGCAGCCACATTCTGAAGGCCAACCATCTCCAGCGCCTGCAGTGCCCGGTGGATGAATTCAGGGAATGAGTCGACATGGCGGTAGAACTGAAAACTGACCGTGCTCATTGCCTGTGCCGCCAGCCGGACGTTCTCCAGCACGGTCAGGTTGGGGAAGATGTTGGTGATCTGAAAGGAGCGGCCCATGCCCAGATGGGCACGCCGATGCAGGGGAACTCGTGTGATATCCTGGCCGTTGAAGATAACCGTGCCGCGCGTCGGCGTGTATTTGCCGGTTAGAAGATTGAACAGTGTGGTTTTCCCTGCACCATTGGGGCCGATGATCGAATGCAGGCTGCCACGCCGGACGCGCAGGCTGACGTCGGCCACGGCGACAAGACCACCGAATTCTTTACGGAGGCCGTGTCCTTCCAGAATAATGTCGTTTGCTTCGCTCACGATGGTTTCTCCCGGCAGCGCTGCCCCATTTGTTGCAGGAGCTGCTTCCTGACTGGCGAGGTGCGGTAGGCAGCAGGCAGGCCGTGTGCCACGACCTGCCTGTGTTTGGGGCAGTATACTAGCTGCCGCTTTCCTCCAGGGCTGCCGCGTATGCCTCAAGGAAATCCGCGTCCATGTCGCACCGATCCTGCAT
>JALSTC010000220.1 GCA_026983935.1 Ardenticatenia bacterium | reverse complement strand
GGCCGCATTTGTGCCGATCGCGTTCGCCGATCCATCCTGTCACGCAGAAGGCGAAGCCATCGCTCTGCGCACTGCCCGGCTGCTGGCCGACGCAGCGGGAAGCGGCTGCTTCATCGTGCTGGCCGACGACAACGGCACGGTTGAAGTGCGCACGAAAAACGCCGGGCGCATCCAGCCGGAATATGGCCTGAGCGAGGCGCAGTGGGAGATTTTTGCAGGGGGCGTGAACCGCGTCGCTCGTGCCATCCGGGAACAAACCGGGCTGCGCAGCGTGTTTCACCATCACTGCGCGGGCTATGTGGAAACGCCCGACGAGGTGGCCCGCCTGATGGAAATGACCGATCCTGAGATCATCGGTCTCTGTCTGGACACCGGCCACTACACCTACGGCGGCGGCGATCCGCTGGAGGCACTGCGGCGCTATCGTGACCGCATCTGGCATGTGCACTTCAAAGACTGCCATCCGGACGTGGCAGCCAGAGCGCGAGCCGAAGGCTGGGATTACTTCCAGGCAGTGCGGCACGGTGTCTTCTGCGAGCTGGGACAGGGCATGGTAAACTTCCCCGCCATCGTGGAAGACCTGAAAGCCAGCGGCTATGACGGCTGGATTGTCGTCGAGCAGGATGTGCTGCCGGAGATGGGTTCGCCGCTGGCGAGTGCCCGGCGCAACCGCGAGTATCTGCGCAGTCTGGGACTGTGAGTGTATGACAAAAACGGAGGTAGAAAAATGGCGACACCAGTTCGCGTAGGTGTGATCGGCGCGGGGCGCATCGGCCAGGTTCATGCAGAGCACCTCGCCTTCCGCATTCCAGAGGCGGATGTACGCATGGTGGCGGACATCAACAAAGCAGCAGCGGAAGCCTGCGCGGAACGCTTCCACATTCCGGCGGCCACAGATAATGTGCAGGACATCCTCAGCAATCCGGATATCGAGGCTGTGATCATCTGCTCCTCAACGGATACACACGCGCAGTTCATCCAGGAGGCAGCAGCAGCAGACAAGCATATCTTCTGCGAAAAGCCGATCGACCACGATCTGGGCAAAATTGACCGGGCGCTGGCTGCCGTGGAAAAAGCGGGCGTCAAACTCCAGATCGGCTTCAACCGCCGCTTCGACCCCAATTTTGCCGAAGTGCGGCGCATGATCGAGGCAGGCAAGATCGGGCAGCCGCACATTCTGCGCATCACCAGCCGCGACCCTGAACCGCCACCCATCGAATACGTCAGGGTCTCCGGCGGCATCTTCCTGGATATGACCATCCATGACTTCGATATGGCCCGCTACCTGATGGGCAGTGAAGTTACGGAAATTTTTGTCGCGGGCGGCGTGCTGGTAGACCCGGCCATTGGCGAAGCAGGCGATATTGATACAGCCGTCATCACCCTGCGCTTTGAGAACAACGCCATCGGCACGATTGACAACAGTCGAAAAGCCGTTTACGGTTACGATCAGCGGGTGGAAGTCTTCGGCTCCGGCGGCGGGGTCGTGGTCGGCAACAACAGGCCGCATAATGCCGTCTACAGCGACGCGGAAGGCGTCCATGCGGCCAAACCGCTGTACTTCTTCATGCAGCGTTATACCGAGTCGTTCATCAACGAAATGCGGGCCTTCATCGCCGCCGTGCAAAATGACATGCCAACGCCGGTTACCGGCATGGATGGGCGCATCCCGGTGGTGATGGGGCTGGCTGCGTGGCAGTCTTACCGGGAAAATCGCCCGGTAAAGCTGAGCGAGGTTGAATAGGAAAACAGCTCATACCCAGAAAATGCATCACCCGCATTGAGAACATGAGTCAGGGAGGCAGCAATGCGCTATACAGAAGAGACTCTGCTGATCCGGGCCGGGCGCTCCGATGACCCCCGGCTTTTGAACCGCGTCACGGCAGCCGAAGCGGAATGGGAGTTCCTGAATTTTGAGGCACGGCGGCTGGACAAGAACATGGTCTGGTCTGGCGAAACTGGCAGTAATGAAGCGGCGCTGGTCATTCTGGGCGGGCGGTGTACGGTGACATCCGACAAGGGCACGTGGGAGGGCATCGGGCGGCGGCCCAATGTTTTCAGTGGGATGCCCTACGCCGTTTATCTGCCGCGCGGCACGTCCTTCACCGTCACCGCTCTGACCGACGGCCTGGAGTTCGCCTATGGCTGGGTTCCCACAGATGAAGATCACCCGGCCCGGCTGATCACGCCCGCCGATTCTGAGATCGAAATTCGGGGCGGACACAACGCCACCCGTCAGATCAACGGCATCATCCCGCCGGGGTTTGACTGCCATCGGCTGGTCGTGGTCGAGGTCTATACACCGGGCGGCAACTGGAGCAGCTACCCACCGCACAAGCATGATGTGCACCGCGAGGATGAGCAGGGCAATATCCTGGAAGCCGACCTGGAAGAAATCTACTACTACAAGATAGACAAGCCCAAAGGCTATGCCATCCAGCGCGTATACAATGACGACCGCACCATTGACAGCGCCGTCGTCGCTCATGACAACGACATCGTGCTCGTCCCGGAAGGCTATCACCCGGTCAGCGCGGCCTACGGCTATGACTGCTACTACCTGAATTTTCTGGCGGGATCGGCCCAGTCATTGGCCAACAGCGATGATCCGGCCTATGCCTGGGTCAAAGAAACGTGGACAGGCAAAGACCCGCGCCTGCCAATCGTTACGCACGGCATGGAAGGCTGAAAGCGCCGAAAGGCGGCGCAAGGCCGCCAGTCAAAGGATAGCAAATGGGTTTCCACAGCGGCGGATGGTTCGCGCTGGTTCGCAGCAGCACCGAAGAAACTCCCCGTGTGACATGGCCGCTGCTGCGGCGCGCGCTGGATTACGCACGGCCGTACTACAGGCATATTGCGCTGATGCTGGGCACGATCCTGCTGACAACAACGTTGGGGCTGCTCACACCGTTGATCTTCCGCGATCTGATTGATAACACCCTGCCCGCCGGAGACACAACACGGCTCAACCTGCTGGCGGCGGGTCTGATCCTGATCCCGCTGGCCAATGGGGGGCTGCGCGTCTTCCAGCGCAAGCTGAACGCCACCATCGGTGAGGGTGTGATCTACGACCTGCGTGCCAGTCTGTTTGCCCACCTGCAGCGTATGTCGCTGGCCTTCTTCACCAATACGAAGACCGGCGAACTGATGAGCCGCCTCAACAATGATGTCATTGGCGCCCAGCGGGCCATCAGCAATACGATCGTGGATATCGTCACCAACTTCATCCAGACAGCGGCCACGCTGGCCGTCATGGTCACGCTGGAATGGCGGCTCACAGTGCTGGCTGTGCTGGTGCTGCCGCTGTTCATCATCGCCGCGCGGCGGCTGGGCATCCGGCTGCGGGACATCGCCCGTGAGGGTATGGACTACAACGCGCAGATGAACGCCATGATGAACGAAACGCTGAATATCAGCGGTGTGCTGCTGGTCAAACTCTTTGGCCGCGCCGGGACAGAAATTGCCCGCTTCCGCGATCGCGCCGCTCGCGTCCGCGATCTTGGCGTCCGGCGAGCCGTCGTCGGCAGCGAGTTTTTCGTCATCCTGGGGCTGGTTGGCGCGGTTGGCACGGCGCTGGTCTACTGGGTGGGCGGCCATCTTGTGCTGCAGGGAACCTTTACCGTCGGCACGATCGTCGCTTTCAGCGCTTACCTGACGAGTCTATACAGCTCCCTGCAGCAGTTGACCAACGCGCCGGTAGCCTTCGCCACATCAATGGTCAGCTTCGAGCGCGTATTTGAGGTGATTGACCTGCCGCTGGACATCATCGAAAAGCCGCAGGCCAGGGCGCTCAAAAACGTAAATGGCGAACTGATTTTTGACCACGTGACGTTCATCTATCAA
>JALSTC010000219.1 GCA_026983935.1 Ardenticatenia bacterium | reverse complement strand
GGCGAAACATTCTCCCCTGGCTGATAATGGATATACACCAGGGCGTCTCGCTCCGGAGGGTTGGGTTGAGGATCATCATGGCCAGCCGCCCGAATTTCCTGTTCGTGGAATGTATCCTTCCGCAGCAGCCCAAACGGATGTTCATATATGACCCATCGCACCAGCCAGTTAGCCAAATCTATAATTGGCTGAACAGAACGCCCCGATGTTTGCAGAGGACGTGCTTCTACATCATCGCGTTCCAGGAACGCCCGCAAATAAAACGGGTCTGCAGTTGTAAATGTCGTGTTGATCGCCTGGTTAGGGTCTCCGACCCGAACCCAGTTGCGATCGCCGCTGAGCAACTGCAGCATGTCCTCCTGCAGTTTACTGCTGTCCTGTGCCTCATCTTCCAGCACAAATGGCCACCGCTCCTGGAGCCGCTCACGATATGCGCTGTCGTTGCTCAGAGCGACAATAGCAAGGCGCACCAGGTCATCGAAATCCACTGCACCCCGATAGCTCAGGCTGCGCTGATAGTCCTCATAAACTGCCAACCCAAATCGCGCCAATGGCAGATCAGTTCCGACCTGCTCCAGCGCCGCCCGCAATTCATCAGGTGCAAATAACAGGTCCTTGGCATGCTTGACAAAACGCTGTCCGATTTGAACAGCCAACTCAGGCAACTTACGCTGCATCACCCGCCGCCGCTGCCTGTCTGTGGCAAGTGCGTCTTGATTCAGGTAACGCTCAAAAACGTCATCAAATTCACCCAACAAGCTGTGCACAACATCACGAATGATGGCATCAGCCACGCGCTCGTCAACGATCTGGAAATCTTCAGCCAGGCCAACCAGAGAAGGCCGCTCACGCACGATGTCATGCGCCAGCCCGTGCAGTGTGCGAACACGGTAGCCGATATAAGGGAGCAGTCCTCGCTCTCGCTGCAATATCTCAGCAATACGGCTGCGAAAACTGTTTACTGCCGTATTGGTAAATGTAACAATCAATACCTCCTGGCGATCAATACCATCAATCTTGCCCTGAGCCGCCAGTTGCTCTACCAGACGCGCAGCCAGATGGGAAAGCGTGAATGTTTTGCCACTTCCTGGAACAGCAGCAACACCCACTTTGCCGCCTTTATAATCCCGGACAATCCTCTTCTGCTCTGGGCGCAGGCGTACTTCAGCTACCATAATTTCAACTCTCTATTCGCCGCTGCCGAATCTGCTGAAACAAATACAGCATCGGCCCCCGCTGTTCATAACCCTGCTCACCCAGGTCAGCAATAGCCAGGTATATCTGCCGACGACAGCGTCTCATAAGTCCAACCGTTACTCGATATAACAGCTCACGCTGCGCCTCAAACTCATCCTCTTCCGTCCACGGCTGGTTTCGGGGATAATGCCTTGTCAGCACATAAGGATGGGTCAGAGGCTGATCGAGTCGTTCCCACCAGCCGTGACTCCCGACGTCAAGCCAGAACTGATAGCCCACGACACGATTACGCACCAGGAAAGTGAATGCCGGGGCCAGCAGCACGGCATCGGCTTCTTCGTCACGCCAGCTACGAGTATACAGCGCCGCCAGAACACCATCATAGACCAGTTGAAGATACTCCTGACCAACCTGATCCCAGTCGCCCTGTCTCTGTGGATAGAGCACCTGCCGGAACTTTCGCGCCGACTCAATCAACTGTGCCGCAATACGACCACTGTCCATGCTGGCGTGAAATCTGAAGCCAGGCTGTGACAGCACTTCCCCAAACAACTTACTCAGAAAGTAATCCGGCGGCCACGGCTCGGCGGCCATGCGCTCACTTGCCTGAAGCAACCAGCTTCGGAGATATTCATACCGTTCGCCAGACAGGTATGTGATCCGCTCTCGAACTGGCTGATGAATCTGTTCAAATGTCCCCAGTGCCCCCCCCAGTTGGGGCTTGTACACAATATTGGCCAGCAGTCTGGCACGAACCGGGTCAAGTCCTTCAATCACCGCAGCCAGCATGTCCGCCACATCACTGACCGTTGGAACAGGCAGGTCCCAATTTCCATGGGCCAGCCTCAACAAGAGCAGCATAGACTGGGCGGCGGATTCATCACGTAGAGCGCGAGATGGGCGGTGCGAAATGGTGGGAACACCGTCACGTTCCAGACGGCGGCGCAGCGAAAAACGCAGCGCATCCGTCAGGAACGGCGAAAGGACGACTATCTCGCGAGGCGGCACGCCATCATGAATTAACCTGCTTATCTGATCGGCCACCCAGTCAATCATCTGCGG
>JALSTC010000218.1 GCA_026983935.1 Ardenticatenia bacterium | reverse complement strand
CCCGCTGTTGCCGGGCGCACTGCCGCTGTTGCCGGGCGCACTGCCGCTGTTGCCGGGCGCGCCATCCTGCCCCGGCACAACCGTATTCGGGGGCGGCCCACCCTCGCACTGCTCACGCCAGCCGAGCGCAGGTGCCCAGGTCGGCGGTGGGTTGCTGCAATCATACTGGCCCCCGGCATCCGGAATCAGGTACGGCGGCGTGGTTGCCGGGAACTCCGTCGGGGTCGCGGTTGGCGTGGCTGTGACGGTAACGGTGACAGTAACCGTCAGCGTACCTGTCGGTGTAGGGGTGGGCGTGAAGCTGGCCGTATTGGTCGGAATCATCGTCCGGGTGGCGGATGCGGTGACAGTGGGCGTCAGGGAGGGCGTCGCCGAAGGGGTCAGCAGGATCACCGTCGGGACGTGGGTCACCGTCGGCAGCCCGCCCCCGCTCAGACCCTCCATGGTGGCCCACAGCGGCGTCACCATAGCCTGCGTCCCCGCGTCGCCGGACCGAGCAGCCAGTGCCAGCGCGTCCTTCACATCCTGATAGAGGTCAGATGGCAGCCCCGCCGGGGCGGAACCTGTGAGCGTCCATGCCGCCGACAGGTCTTCGACCGCGTCCACCAATGCCCCTGTTGAGGAACGGCCCGCTTCCAGCAGCGCCAGCGCCTCATTCACACGCCGCCGCGCATGAATCAGATGCACGTTTGCCTGCTCCTGTGGCGACTCTGCCAGGGCCAGTTCGACCCGCTCGGCGGCCTGCTTCAAAGGATACAGCGCATCGCCGGGGAGACTGGCCGCCGCAGCCACAACCCCCAGAGAAATTGCCAGCGTGCTCAACAGCACGCCAGCAGCCACCAGCCAGCGCAGGACTCGCGGTGGCCGGGGGCGCGGACAGGAGGCCCGTCCAGCAGGCACCCGCTGCCGATAGGCCGCCAGCACCTGACGCTGAATCCGCGCCACCGATTCCGGCGGCATTTCCGGGCGCGGGGCATTGGCCAGCCGCAGCGCCGCGTCCACCAGCGGATCGTCGTCATGCGGCGGCAGCGGCCCCCCGGACGACAGCAGGTCGTCCAGGCGGTCAGCCAGAGAATCGGGATCGTGGCGCACGTCAGTCATTGCGTCCTCGTAAATAATGCCGCACTTTTTCCGAGCCGAGCAGTGCGGCCAACTGTTTCAGCGCCCGGTGTTGGGCCGTCCGGATGGCACTGGCGCTCTTGCCCATGATTTCTGCGACTTCTTTGTGGCTCTTATTTTCGATGAAGCGCAGCACCAGAAGTGTCTGGTATTCGTCCGGGAGCTGCTGCAGCGCCGCTCGCAGTGCCGTCACTTCGCGCGTCTGCAGCACCTGCTCCTCCGGCAGCGGCGTGCGGTCTGGCAGTGCATCGGAAAGCTCCGTCTGAGGGCGGCGAGTCACGCGGCGGCGGAAGTCCACAATCCGCGCCGCGGCGATACGGTACAGCCAGGCCTCAAATGGTGCGCCGGTGAGATTGAACGTCGGCAGGCCCTCCACCATCCGCAGGAACACTTCCGCCGTCAGGTCTTCGGCATCGGCAGCCGTCGGGACGCGGTAGAGAATATAGCGATAAATGGCCTGCGCGAAGGTCTCGTAAAGCGCCGCCACCGCTTCTATATCCCCCTGCCGGGCGCGTTCTACCAGTTGGTCAATTGGAGATGCCATAGGGCGCATTATCCCCCAAATGGCCCATTTTGACCAAAGTGGTAATACATTTCTCCAGAGCGCCCATCCATCCGCGACCACTGCCATGCTCCGCTTACATTGTTAACTCCTTGCACCTGCTAAACCGTCAAAGTGCTCCGAATGTCACAGATTCGCCCCCCCGACCAGGGTACTATGTGACATTCGGACGATCCGGGCGGTTTAACAGGCACAACAGCAACCAACAGGAATCTATGGAGGTAGCCCATGTTGACCCTGAACAACCGCCGCTCCTGGGCGGCGCTCTTCGTCCTGGCGGCGATGATCCTGAGCACGGCGGCCCTGCTCCCCGGCCATACAGCGCTGGCACAGGGCGGCGATGAAGATGGTGATATTCCGGTATTGATCGAGATCACCGGCACGGTTGAGGTGATCGAAGATGACATGATCGTCGTGGATGGCTATATCATCGCCCCGGCGGGCGCGTTCAACCCCTCCATGCTCAACGTTGGCGATGAAGTCGCCATCACCGGCTACCTGCTCGATGATGACACTCTGCAGGTCGTCAGCCTGGTCGTGATCACGGATGATGTGGATCAGGACGGCGTGGAAAATGAGCTGGATAACTGCCCCGATACTTACAACCCCGATCAGGAAGACACCGACGGGGACGGTGTGGGCGACGCCTGTACCGACGGCGACGGAGACGGGGTGACCGACAGTGAGGACAACTGCCCGGCAACCTACAACCCCGATCAGGAAGACCTCGATGAGGACGGCGTGGGCGACCTCTGCGATGAGGACGCCGACGGCGACGACGTGCCGGACACAGCAGATAACTGCCTGCTGCTCGCCAACCCCGATCAGGCCGATGAAGATGGCGACGGCGTGGGCGATGCCTGTGAAGATGCGGACGGTGACGGCACGGCGGACGGGCTGGACAACTGCCCCGACGTCTATAACCCCGATCAGGCCGATCTTGACGAGGACGGCGTGGGCGACCTCTGCGATGAGGACGCCGACGGCGACGATGTGCTGGATACAGAAGACAACTGCCCGGCTGTTTTCAACCCCGATCAGGCCGATGAAGACGGCAACGGCGTGGGCGATGCCTGTGAAGAAGAGGAGCCAGAAGCCGATAGCTGCGTGGACAGCGAGCACCCCGTCGCCGCCACGCTGGCGGAGGCCTTTGACGTGGACTATGCGACGATCATGGGCTGGCACTGCGAGGGCATCGGCTTCGGCAACATCGCCCGTGCCCTGCTCCTCGCGGAACAGAGCGACGGCATGACCGCGGAAGAAATCCTGATGGAAGCGGAAAACGGCAATGGCTGGGGAGCGATCATCCGGGAATCCGGCGTCAGCCCCAGCGAGCTTTCCCTGGGACGTATCATCAGCGGCAGGTATGGGGCTGGTGAGGAATCCGGGGAAAATAACGGCCCCGGCAACAGCGGCAACGCCCCCGGTCACAACCGGGACAGCAATGGCAGCCCCGGCAACAGCGGCAGCGCCCCCGGCCACAACCGGGACAGCAATGGCAGCCCTGGCAACAGCGGCAGCGCCCCCGGCCACAATAGATAAGCCTATCCTACCCCCCTACGCGCAGAGAGCAGGTGCCATCCGGCCCTGCTCTCTGACTTTTTGCGCTGATTTCTCTGCGGCAGGCCTACGGCGGGGCGAGCACCTGCCAGCTTTCACCGCCGGGATCAAGCTGAATGACGCTGCCGTCCGCGCTGCGGATGTAGATCGTCTCGCCGTTGGGGTCGCCATCCGACTGAATCGCGCCCTCATAGGCCGTTTCCGGGGCCAGCCCCAGCGCCAGCCGGTTGCGCACCGGATCGCTGGCCCGCCAGATCACGCCGAGGATGCGCGTCGGCTCAAAGCGATCAGGGGGCGGGACGAAGTTCTCGTCTTCATCAGGCGTCTCGCCGGGCACATAGCGGTTCTGGAAGGAGGTCCACGCCGGGCTGAGGCCGTCCGCGAACAGGACATAGACCTGATCCTCGGCTTCCACGTAAATCATGCGCCCGCCCTCAAAGACCTGCTCGATCTGGGGGCCGTTGACTTCCGGCCCGGCAGGGCAGGCCTCCGGCGCGGGTTCAAAGAACCACTCATGGGCGCACAGCAGCGGCACGGCCAGCAACTGCTCCACATAATACTGGCCGTTGTCCACCGTCAGCAGGAATTCGGCCACGCCGCGATCGCTG
>JALSTC010000217.1 GCA_026983935.1 Ardenticatenia bacterium | reverse complement strand
GTCAAACCGATCTGCCGCACACAGCTCAATATACCGCAGTATCTCTCCGCCACCGACGGGATAATGAGGGTGGCATGAGGTCGGCCAGGCCCCATGAGGCGCGTGAGCGACCATGGTTACAAATGGCGCGGGCAGGTCTACATCTTCTGACAGCTTATCCACCACCCGTTCCGCCGTTACAACAACCTGATCGGCGATGAAGGCCATCTCGCGATCGATAGAGAGGTTCCTGTTAAGTCTTGTGTTGCCGTATCGATCTGCAACCAGTCCATGAATCACAGCCACATCACAGGTAATTGCCGGGAACGCAACCAATTCCTCACCGGTATAAGGATCGGCAAATGTCTTGACATCAGGGCGCAGCTTCAAGAGATCGGTTCCCAGCCAGGCACGAGAGGGCATGAAACTGAGACCGCTAAGAGTCGCCCGAATACCCAGGGCCAGGCTGGCCTCGGTTTCCTCTATTATCTGGATTGAGCCATCCGCAGCGGCCTTCGTGAACATAGGGGCCAGTCCAAAAGCCTCCAAACCAAAATAGCAGGTACGTGTCCGCGACACACACCCCGCACCAACCAGCACATCTGATTCAATCCCTGACATGAAGCTGAGCAACGTCAACCTGGAAGGCCGGTCGGCCCGGCGCAGCATTTCGCGAATAAAAGCCATTGGTCGCCGATAGAGCGTCATGCCTCCCAGACCAATTGTCTGGCCGTCCTGTATAACCTGAGCGGCCTCAGCCAGTGTAACGCGGCGATCTGCCTGATAACCCATTCCGATCCCTCAAGGCGCTTTCCGGGAACTATGCAACCTCTTCGTTGCACCCACCGTGCACAATTTGCGTCCCTGTTCCAGGGTGAAAATTGTATCATGGCAACCAAAAGGTTGCGATTATGGGACATAGCCTATAGGATCAGTAACAGATACTGATTTTAGAGGTGAAAGAAAAGACCAATGTCATCGCAGAACAGCACAGGGACAGTGACACAACTCCGTATCGTTGGTATACGGTTTCATAAGATCGGCAAACTCTACCATTTTGACAGCACCATGCACCCCGACGTTCAGCCAGGGGATTATGTGATTGTGGAAACTACTCGCGGGAGACAGATGGGACAGGTCATGGGCTTCGCCGAACCAGAGGAAAGCCGCGAATACAAGCCCATTCTGCGTAAGGCCACGCCACGCGATTTGCTGTTGAAACAGGCATGGCAGGAACGAGAAGTCGGCGCTTTGATTCGATGCAGGGAAGCCGCCGCACAGTCGGGTGGATACGAGGAAGTGAAGTTCATTGCCGCTCAGTACAACTACGACGGCAGTATGCTGACATTTCTATACAGCTGCGACACAGATCACAAAGCCCCAAACATGAATAAGCTCCATGCAAAGCTGCGCCGTCACTTTCGCAATACAAAGATCGAGATGCGGCAAATCGGGCCGCGTGATGCAGCCAAGCTGCTTGGCGGGTACGGGGCCTGTGGGCAGCCGCGCTGCTGCAGCACGTTCCTGACCGATTTCAGCCCTATTTCGATCAAAATGGCAAAGGCCCAGGGCATATCGCTGAACCCTTCCGAAATCACAGGGATGTGTGGACGACTGCGCTGCTGCCTGGTCTACGAATACGAGCAGTATGTCGAGGCCCGGAAACATCTCCCCAAACGCAATAAGCGCATTGGAACACCACTGGGAGAAGCCAAGGTCATTGATGTGCATCCGCTCCAAGACGCGGTCACCGTGTTAATTGAGGGCAAGCGCCATACCTTTTCGCGTGAAGAATTGATTCCCCTTGCGGAATGGGAAGCCCTGCAAAAAAAGGCTCAAGCAGGCTGTGACAAAAACGAAAACGGGGACTGCGACTGCCGGTAAGTTCCGACCGCCGCTACTCTCGACGGCATACAACTGGGGCACAACAATGAACATCGATTTTCTGCACGACGCAACCGCCATGACTGATCAAATAGTCGCGTGGCGGCGCGACTTGCATCAGCACCCCGAACTGGCTTTCCAGGAAACGCGTACAGCGAGCATTGTCGCCCAGGAGCTGCAAACGTTGGGGTTAGAAGTCCAGAGCGGCGTCGGGCAAACAGGCGTGGTCGGCATACTCGGCGGCATATCAGACGGCCCAACGGTACTGCTGCGGTTTGACATGGATGCACTCCCCATTACTGAAGAGAACGAAACTGAATACGTCTCGAAAAACAAGGGGGTCATGCACGCCTGTGGGCATGACGGGCATACAGCCATCGGACTGGCAGTTGCCCATTTGCTCAATCGCTATCGCGGAAGACTCCACGGGCAGGTGAAACTGATTTTTCAGCCTGCGGAGGAAATTGCGCAGGGTGCACAGGCCATGATCGAAGATGGTGTCCTCGATGATCCAGTGCCCGATGTGGCGCTCGGCCTGCATCTCTGGAATGCGATTCCCGTCGGGCAAGTTGGCATCACCAGGGGAACAATGATGGCCGGTGCCGATATTTTCGAGATCACTATCCAGGGAAAAGGGGGGCACGGCGCAGCACCGCACCAGACCAGAGACCCCCTGCTGGCAGCCGCACATGTGGTCAACGCTCTCCAGTCGGTTGTCAGCCGCAACATCGATCCCCTGGATTCGGCAGTGCTGTCCGTCACCAGTTTGAACGCCGGCACAGCCTTCAATGTGATTCCTCCGGCGGCACACCTGAAAGGCACGCTTCGCACCTACAAACACAGTGTGCGTACAGTAGCTGCTTCACGGCTGGTAGAAATCGTTGAGGGGATATCGCACGCCCTGGGCTGTGAGAGCAAGTTGGACATCACGCCATTAACCCCACCGCTGGTCAATGATCCTGAAGTAACCACACTTGTCAGTCAGGCGATTGCGCCTTATATTGAGCCTAATGCACTGCTGCCCGATCTGCGCACAATGGGTGCTGAAGATATGGCCATCTTCCTGGACAGAATTCCGGGGTGTTTTATTCTCGTTGGCTCTGCAAACGACAGGCGCAACCTGAATTACCCTCACCATCACCCACGGTTCGATTTTGACGAAGCCGCACTGCCTCTAGGGGCAGCGATTCTGGCTTCTGCGGTGGCGGCCTATGTCATTCCAGGATAGGTACCCGGTGGAACAGCTCCCGTTATTTGTGTATGGCACCTTTCGCCGCGAGCAGCAAAACTACATGCTGCTGCGCGGACACACACTGTCCGAAGAGCCAGCTTTCGTTCAGGGGATGAGTCTCTATTCACTGCGAGCATATCCATTCGGAGTGTGGGGCAGTCATCGTGTTATCGGCGAACTGATGATCATCAACCCCCGCATTTACTACAGCCTCCTGGCCAAGCTTGACCGCGTGGAAGGCCACGATCCGCAAGCGGAAAGCTGGATATTCAGGCGCGAGCAGTGCCTTGTCACCACGGAGCATCAGGATGGTGTTAGAGCGTGGGTGTATATTGGCAATGCAGACTATGTGGCGATGCAGCCGCATATCTTCGTTCCGCACGGCGACTGGACACGCTACCGCCGCGAATTGATTATGGGAACGCGCTTCGGACGTTTTGTGCCAGCAAACAGCAGCAATGAATCGCCAGCCGTAGAATAGCCGATGAACGTGCCAGGCCATATGCCGACAGAGCAGCACATAACAGGCGGAGATCACAGACAAATGTCGCATGGGGCTTCAAAGCCACTCAGCGAAATCTACAACATGCCGGCTCCTGTAGCCGCCCCACCGCAGCGAGTCGTATCCCTCGTGCCCAGTATCACCGAATCGCTGTTCGATCTCCAACTGGGGAGCCGATTGGTCGGGGTGACCAATTACTGCATCCATCCTGAGGATGGCGTGGCAAAGCTGCCCAGGGTTGGCGGAACTAAGAGCCCGAATATTCAAAAG
>JALSTC010000216.1 GCA_026983935.1 Ardenticatenia bacterium | reverse complement strand
TCCCGGATTGCCAGCACCTTACGCCGTTTTGCTGCCAACCCCGACATGGCTCTGGTTTTGGTCACTCAGCCGCCTCCCTTGAGAAAATAGGAAAACCCTGTTGCAGGCCATGACTCACCAGGGCCATCTTTGCGGGCAGGCGGCACCTGTACGCGCAATGGTTTTGTGATTCGTTCTGAAGTAGAATTTGGAAACGTGGCAGGTGAATTAGTGGTTGTAACAGACAGGTTTTGGCCTCTATGAACTGGCGCTTCAAAGCTGTTCAACAGGTTGCACTTGACGTGTACAATTGGTTAGTCCCTCTCGCCACGATCAATATCCTGTGGGCGATCTTGAGCTTGACGCTTGTGCTCATGCCGCCTGCAACCGCCGCGCTCTATGAGATTGCATTCTGGGCATCGCAAGGAGAGGGGCCTTATATTCAGGATTATCTCGCAGCATTGAGGCGCTGGCTGGTCAGGAGTTGGGTCTGGGGGGGCGTGAGCCTGTTTCTGGCATTCGTGTCTGGGTTCGCGGTCGATTTTTATATATCCCAGCAGAGCACGCTGGGTGTTGTACTGCTCGTTGCCAGTGGGACGTTCATCGTCTTCATCTGGCTGATGCAGTTCTATTTTTGGCCCTATATGTTTCTACAGGATCACCCACGAGCTTGGCAGGCAGCCCGCAATGCGGCTTTCACCGTGCTGGGGGATCCTCTGTTTGTACTGGCTTACGTTATTCTCACTTCCATATTACTTGTTCTGAGCGCGTTGTTAGTCATCCCATTCGTGCTCATCACACCGGTGATCATTGCTTTCCTGGGAATCTACAGTCTGCGTGACTGGCTGTCACACCATGGATACATGGACACTGCGACGCAAGAACACTGAGCGGGTTATCGCATGTTCGCAATACCTCGTACTCCTCAAAAACTAATCATGCGCCATTTCATGAAGGAGGAGCATGTCGATTACGCGGACTATCACGACGATGCCGATGCCTTTGAGCAGATCGGCCACTGGTTGGAAGTGGAGTACATGATGGAGCGCATTCATTCCGCGCTGGGCTATCTCACACCTGCCGAATATGAAAAAGATGCCTTAAGGGAGACAGATTCCCCCTTGTGCATGGCCTGAATCTGTCCAAGATTCCGTCGCAGTTCAATAAATTGACAAAACAGTTGAATAAGTATACGCTTTCGACAAAACATCTACATACTGGTTAATGATTGGTGTCAAGCCAAAGGACAACGCTTGTTGCGCTGCAAGGCCAAGTGGGATGCCATCACCCTGCTACAACAAGCTGCCTGGCAACTTTTGCCTGTCCCCCCATCACCTATCAGACTTCGGTCTTCGGTTTGTGGGCCACAATAAAAAGGGAAAAGTCCAGCACAGGCGTGGGACTGCCCACCTGCCCGGCCAGCGCCGAAGGATGGTACACCTCAATATCGCTGTATCCGGCCTCTTCCATCAACGTGCGAGCCTGCTCCGGCCCCTCGATGATACCCCGAAAATCACCCGCCTGACGGCTGAAGAAGCGCGTGGCGGTCTGCGCATGGGCCATCCCTTTCTGCCAGGGAATATCCGAGATGTAGGCCCCGCCGGGGACGAGGCTGTAGCCGATGTGATGCGCCACGCGGGTGATGTCCTCCGGGGGAAAATAGGCGTTCAGCCCTTCGGCAGAAACGACATCCACCCGCTGATCTTCCAGCACGTCGCTCAGCGCGGTGACGCCCAGGTCTGCGGCAAGCCAGGAAAGATTGGGCGGCACGACCAGCTCCTTCGCTTTGCGCAGCCGGACCTGCTTTTCCTCCACAACGCCCGGCAGATCCACCTCGATCACGCGGGCCTGAGGGAAAGCCTGTGCCAGCATGAGTCCTCGCGGTGAGAAGCCAGCGGCGATATCCACCAGAATGACATCTTCCTTCTCCGGTGGCACGGCACGCCTGACCAGCTCGGTAATTCCGGCCAACCGCGCCGCCACAAAGTTCAGCGCCGCCGTGCTCTTTTCCAGCCGCATAAATATCCAGGCGGCCACGCGCCCGCCTGTCTTTGCCAGCGCCTCCGTCTCCGGGGAAGGCATCAACTCCGCCCGCAAACCGGCCAGAATTTCCGCGCCGCGCTGTCCGGGCGTGCGGCCCAACCCCATCCGATCTATAGAAGGTATGGCCGTGGGCCAATGCCGCCCCGGCTGTTTTCCATCCGCCCGATCCGCTGCCATAACGAGTGCCTCCCTGGGTGTTGCACAGAAATGCAGACCCACCCATTGTAACATAGTGCCCGCTGACAGGGAATCCAATAACCCACAGAAAGCGCCTTAATGCAGTCTTTTTCCGGCAAAACCCAAAGAATCCCAAAGTATCGCAACGTTAAAAAATCCCCCCTGCAGTTATCCACAGGTTAAAGCCTGCAATGAAACTTTAACATTGCCGCGCCCTCAAAAAAGCACCCCTATATATGGGCAATGGCCGCCGGAATCCCCTACGGAATCCCCTAAATAGGGCAATGCGAACATATTTTCTGCAGGAGAAAGATTCCACAAACAGTCAAACTGTGGATAACTCCCAGGGATTCTGGGGATAACCAGACTCGGTTGTGGAAAACTTAAGCGGCCAGAATCGCCTTTATCCCACATATCCGGCTGCGGCTGCTTTGCGACCTGTGTATGGGGTCGAACGTCTGTGCGAATTTTTCGGCGGTTTTCCCTGTGGATAACTGCCATTTTATCCACAGGCCCTGCTGTGGATATGTGGATATGCCCGACACACGTCCTGCCCCTAATTGTCGGGGCATTCTGGCTTCCAGCCCCCATAAGCAGGTGCCTTGACTGCCGCTCAGGGCCTTTGCCCACATATCCACAGGCTCTACTACTACGACTATTTTCTTATACATTCTGAGGGGGAATCCCTGTGGACAAAAGCAATTGCTCCCCAACCGGAATTCGAGTACGATGCACTTTGTATAAGCACACGGGAAAATGCGGAGAAGCAGGCAATGGCAGAGACACAGGAACGATTACTGGAAAAACGGCTGGCCGCACTGAATCGGCTGGTTGAAGTCAGCCTTATCTTGAATTCCACGCTGGAGATCAAACAGCTTCTGCGCTTTATCATGGATGCGGCAACAGAACTGGCCGATGCTGAAGCGGCCTCGATCCTCTTGAAAGACAAAAACACCAACGAGCTGGTTTTCACGGCCAGCAGTTCCGGTAGTGTCGCCGATCTGATCGGGCGTCCTGTGCCGCTGAAAGGCAGCATCGCCGGCCTGATTCTGCAAGACAACCGTCCGGTGGCGCTGGACGATGTCAGCCGCGATCCGCGGCACTACCGGCAGATGGATGAACAGATCGATTTTCACACGCGCTCCATTCTGGGCGTGCCGATGCGCATCAAGGAAGATGTCGTCGGGGTGCTGGAAGTTGTCAACAAGCGCAGCGGCTCATGGACGGAAGAAGATGGCGAGACCCTGACCATTTTGGCCGCGCAGGCCGCCATCGCTCTGGAGAACGCCCGACTCGTCGAGGCACTGCAAAAGGCCTACGACGACCTGAGCCAGCTTGACAACCTGAAAAACGAATTCATTGCCATTGCCAGCCATGAACTGCGCACGCCGCTGGGCATCATTCTGGGCTATGCCTCCTTCCTGAAGGACGACGCCGAGGGCGAAACCGGCGAGCTGGCAGAAATGGTCTTTCGCAGTGCTGTGCAGCTTCGCGGCATCATCGAGCAGATGACCAATTTGCGCTACCTGAAGGTTGGCGAGGCTGAGCTGGTCCTTGAAGATGTGTCGGTGGCCGATCTGATCCGCGCGGCCTGCGATGATGTCGCCAGACTGGCCGAAGCGAAAGGCCATCATCTGGACGTGCGGCTGCCGGAGGGTGAGCTGCAGGTGCGCG
>JALSTC010000215.1 GCA_026983935.1 Ardenticatenia bacterium | reverse complement strand
CAGCAGCACCAGGCGATAGTACGGCGGCTGATCCTGAGTAAAGCTGATCTCCTCGGTATACGGAGCCTCACTGGCCGAAGCAGCCCCCCCTGCACCACTCGCGCCCAGCGCCCGTACATACTCTTCTCCGCCAGCGGCCGTCCAATCCGGATCGGTCGCATACGCGGGGAGCGCTACCGCTTCGGTAGCGACACCCCCACCCTGGTACCGTCCGGCAACCAGAAAAGTCTGCCGCCCCTGATCGACGGCGAAGATCAGGCTGCCGCCGTCCGGCGACCAGGCAGGCGCACGTCCCCGGTCAATCACTTCCGGCACTTCGCCGGGGGCATCGATCGCCCTGACATAGACAATTTCCAGCCCCTCGGTAAGCGCACTGTAGGCCACAGCCAGACCGTTCGGTGACCAGGCAGGATATTCCTCATTCAAATCAGGGGTGTTCGTCAGGTTGACGGCCAACTGTTCGGTGGGATCGTCCAGCGAAAGGATATAGATATCCTGATTGCCATCCCGCCACGAAACGAATGCGATTTCCCGCCCGCCGGGTGACCAGACGGGGTCAAAGTCCGGTGCGGGGTCATAAGTCAGTCGAATCGGCCCCTGTGTCCCATCCAGACGGGTGATGTAAATATCCAGGTTGTCTTCGCTGTAGCCCTCATAAACCAGCCATTGCCCATCCGGACTCCAGGAAGGCCCGCCCTCGAAATCCAGCGTGTACGTCAGACGGGTGAGGGTGCCCGTCCGCACATCCTTGACATACAATTCCCAGTTCCCGTCTCGATGAGAGGAAAAGGCCAGGTAGCGCCCATCCGGACTCCAGGCAGGATCGCGGTCATCAGCGGGATGATTGGTCAGTCGGATCGGATTCTCATGCCCAATTACTGTCGCCCAGAGATCGTCCTGGCCGTTCTGCCGCAACGTGTATACCAGGCTCCCGCCAACACGCAGTGATTCCGGACGCGGTGTCACCGTCGGCACGGCCGTGGCAAAGGGCGTCGGCTGTCCCGACGTATCGGGCGTATTGAGAACAGCGGCAGCACCGGGGACAACTGCAGGTGCTGCCGAGCGATCTGGCGAGGTCGCCCAGATCAACAGAATCACAACAGCGGCCAATGCCAGCACAAGAAGGGCGCTGAGTGTCCGGTTGCGGACTTTAAGCGGATCTTCCACCAGCACAACCGTCTCGGACAGCTCTTCAGCACGGCTGGCCATCCCGTCCAGACGCCGCTGTTCGGCAGTGACAGCGCTTCTACCAGTGCCAGTCACCCCCCTACCCACCAAGCGGCTGCCGCTAACGCGCCAGTAGATATCTCGTATGACGCGCCCGATCAGCAGCAGCACACCCAGCAGCGCCCCCAGTATCACCAGCACAATCCTGACCACCGCCAGCAGTACCTGCAGCACATTCCCGGCAACGACTTCCGTCAGTACCACCGTCAGTGCATCAACATAGGCAACGCTCTGCTGGCCCAGCCATATCAGCATCTTGAGCAGAGCGTTGCCAAATTTATCAGTCAGGCGAAAAGCCCGAACAATCATGATTCTCGATCCCGAAACGTAAGGCGCATATCAGATACGATCACACCTGGAAAACCGGCACTGTCCTCTGGCGTGGAATTCTACTGGAAAGCGATCTGAGGGGCAAGCATCTATTAGCTCCACCTGTCAGGCAGCGGTCTCAATAGGTTCGGCATAGGCCATGGTGTACAGGTCGCGGTATTTGCCACCCAGCGCCAGCAGTTCCTCATGCGTACCGCGCTCAATAATGCGGCCATGATCGAGCACGACAATCTGATCGGCACCGGTGATGGTGCTCAGCCTGTGGGCAATCACAAAAGCTGTCCTATCCTGCAGCAGCCGTTCCAGTGCTTCCTGAATAATTTTCTCGGTGCGCGTATCCACACTGGCGGTTGCTTCGTCCAGGATCAGGATGCGCGGATCGGAGAGAAGCGCACGTGCAAACGCCAGCAACTGGCGCTGACCGACGGAAATCAGCGCGCCACCTTCCTGAATCTCTGTGTGGTAGCCATTTTCCATTGCCATGATGAACTCATGAGCGCCGACGGCCTTCGCCGCCTCGATCACTTCGTCATCTGTTGCATCGAGCCGCCCGTAACGAATGTTATCCATGACCGTGCCGCCGAAAAGGAATGTCTGCTGCAAGACCACACCCATCTGGCTGCGCAGGGACTGCTGCGTGACTTTGCTGATATCGTACCCGTCAATCGTGATCCGCCCGGAAGATACATCATAAAAGCGCAGCAGCAGGTTGATGATCGTGGACTTGCCCGCACCCGTATGCCCAACCAGGGCAACTGTCGTCCCGGCAGGTACGTCCAGCGTTGCATCATGCAGGACAATGGTTTCCTCGTCGTAGCTAAAAGTCACGTTTTCGAATCTGACATGTCCCTTAATCGGCGGGAGCACCTGAGCATCCTCAGCATCCCGAACTTCGACTTCTGTGTCAAGCAGCGTGAATATCTTTTCGCCAGCAGCCATCGTCGCCTGGAACGTATTGTACCGCTGAGCCAGCATCCGGATCGGCCAGAAAAACTGATCAATGTACAGCACGAAGGTAACGAGCGTGCCCGCCGTCAGCGCATCTTGCAAAATCAACGTTCCGCCAAGCCAGATCAGCGCCCCGACAGACACCCCCCCGATCATCTCAATCGCGGGGAAAAACAGCGCCGCCACCAGCGCCGTCCGCATACTGGCATCCAGATTCTCTTTGTTGATGACATTCCGAAACCGATTGTAGTTATACTGCTCGCGAGAAAACGACTGCACCACCCGCACACCGTTGAAACTTTCCGCCAGTTCGGCATTCACATCTGCCACCGCCGTTCTGGCGCGAATGTATGCACGACGCGCGTAGATGCGCCAGATGTTGGCCAGAAACAGCATGATGATCACAGCGGTCCCGGCAACAGCCGTCAGCGGCGCATTGATGCTCAGCATGACCGCGACAATCCCCACCAGCGTCAGCAAATCGCGGGCAACACCCACAATGGAAAACGTGATCATCTCGCGCAGCACATTCACGTCATTGATCACCCGGGAAATGAGCCGCCCGGTCTCATATGAAGCAAAAAAGGACATGGACAGCATCTGGATATGCTCAAACAGCTCGTCCCGCAGCCGCCGGATAATTCCCTGCCCGACGCTGGCCATCGTGTTGAACATGCCATGCAGCCCAAACAGGCCCATTCCCAAAACGAACAGGTACAGCAGCACCGTGGCCGTAACCAGGGAGAGGTCTCCACGCCGGATACCTTCATCAATGGCATAGCCGATCACAGGCGGCCCGGCCAGATTACCGATCACAGCCAGGAGCATAAAACCAAACGCTTTGATCACCTCGCGCCTGTACGGTTTCAGGTAACGCAGCAGGCGCAGGGTCACCTGCAGGTCAAAGCCTTTACCTTCTTCAGCCGCGGCCCCACGCAAACCCATGGCGTCAGTTGTCCCTTCTCAATACAGCAGTCATCAAGCGCTCGCTTCGATCAGTAAGTCCCTTCCAACGCCATCAACTCGCGCCGACGACGATCCTGATCTTCAAGCTGCAGGCGGTAGATTTCGCGGTACACGCCATCCCGGGCCAGAAGTTCCTGATGCGTGCCCTGCTCCACAATACGCCCTTCTTCCAGCACAACAATACGATCGGCACGCTGTACTGTGGTCAGCCGCTGAGCGATGACAAACGTCGTGCGCCCTTCCATCAACTCAGCCAGCGCCTCCTGAATCAGATATTCGGTTCGAGTATCCACACTGCTGGTCGAATCGTCCAGAATCAGGATGCGAGGATTCATCACCAGAGCGCGGGCAATGGCAATCCGCTGCCGCTGCCCGCCGGAAAGCGTCACGCCCCTTTCGCCGACCATG
>JALSTC010000214.1 GCA_026983935.1 Ardenticatenia bacterium | reverse complement strand
CCCGGCACACGGGTCAGCAGATCGGTTTCTCCCTGTATGATGCTGTGCCGGAGCTGTGCCAGCGTGAGGGTGCTCATGATGGCCAGTGCCAGTTTGGGGCCGATGCCGCTGATGTTGATCAGGGTTTCGAAGAGCAGGCGTTCTTCGTCTTCGGTGAAGCCGTAAAGCGTAAGGGCATCTTCTCGCACAGCAAGATGGGTGAACAGGAAAACACTGTGCCCAACGCCTTCGATGCTGTCGAAAACTGTTCGGGGCACAAAGACGCGGATGCCAACACCGCCAACCTGCACAACAAGATGATCCTCGCCCTGATGAACAATCTGGCCCTGAATGCTGGCTATCATTTGCGGACTTAATCCTCGATCATGCGCTCAAACTGAGCATAATTCAAGTCTGTGATGGCGACGGCCAGCGCGTCTGCGGCATCATCCGGGCGCGGAATGCTCTCCAGCCCCAGCAGTGCACGCACCATTTCCTGCATCTGTGCTTTGGGGGCGCTGCCGTACCCGGATATGGCCTGCTTGATCTCGTTTGGTTTGTATTCGCGAACGGGGAGATCGGCGTTTGCCAGCGCCAGCAGCAGCACGCCGCGTCCCTGGGCGACGCTGATCGCGGTGGTGATGTTCTTGCTGAAGAATATCTGCTCGACTGCAGCGGCGTCCGGCTGGTGCTGCTGAACCAATGCGGTAAGTTCCCGGTACAGCAGTTGAAGCCGCCGGGGCATGGGCATGCCTGGCGGCGTGGTGATGATCCCAAAGGCTACGGCTTCAAACGTACCATCATCATGTTCGCGTACAAAACCGTAGCCTGTCGTAGCCGTGCCGGGGTCCAGACCGAGTACGAGCATAGGTCAGGCGGCCTGCAGCGCTTCCAGCGCTTCGTCGGTGATCTCCAGATTGGAAGAAACACTCTGCACGTCATCAAGGTCTTCCAGTTTTTCGATCAGACTCATGACCTTCAGGGCGTCTTCCGTGCTCAGGCTGACTTCGTTCTTGGGAATCCAGGTCAGGCTGGAGTCCTCGATGGCATAGCCTGCCTCTTTGAGCTTCTGCGTGACTTCGGCCAGCATTTCACGCGGAGTATAAACACTGATGGTTTCCCCATCCTGTTCAACGTCTTCAGCGCCGGCCTCCGCAGCCGTCAGGAACAGATCCTCGAAGTCAGTGCCCTCTGACGCAATAGCGATCAGCCCTTTCTGGTCGAACTGCCAGAGCACCGATCCAGCGGAGGCGAGGTTGCCGCCGTGTCGGCTAAAGGTGTGTTTTACTTCGGCCAGCGTGCGATTCTTATTGTCTGTGACGACATCGACGAGCAGGGCAATGCCATGTGGGCCGTAGCCCTCATAGGTGATTTCTTCCAGTGCGGCGGCGTCGCTGCCTTCGCCTGTGCCGCGCTGGATGGCCCGCATGATGTTGTCTTTGGGCATATTTGCGCCCTTGGCTTTGTCAATTGCCAGGCGCAGCGCCGGGTTCGTTTCCGGGTCTCCGCCGCCCTGCCGGGCGGCCAGCGTGATTTCGCGTGCCAGGCGGGTGAAAATCTTGCCCCGTTTGGCGTCCTCGGCGCTTTTCTTGCGCTTGATGGTAGACCATTTACTGTGACCAGACATATGTGTGTCTCTCCGCGCCAAATAACTGATTGTTTCTGGATGCTGCCTTCATTATACCGCAAAGCCGTGGGGCCATGCAGCGTCAGTTTTCATTAAATGAGCTGACACGACGCTAAACGGCGGTCAGTAAAGCTGGCAGACTGCCTGGAGAGCGGCTGCGGCGATCGCTTCTGTTTTTGGCTTCCTGATAGGTTGAATCCCAGCCACGCGGCGCAAGACGAGCGGTGCTGCTCAGGCTTTCACTGCCCCGGCTCCTAATCCCCTGACCAGATAGCGCTGGATGAAGAACGAGGCGATCAGCACCGGCACGATAGCGATCATCACGGCGACGGACATCTTCCCCAGTTCGATTCCCCGGAACGTCCAGAAGCCGGAGATGGCTGCAGGCAGTGTCTTGGCATCTCCCCCTGTCAGCAGCAGGGAATAGAACATGTCATTCCAGGAAAGCACAAAACCGAATATAGCCGAAGCCGCCAGACCGGGACGCACCACAGGCAGCACCACACGATAGAACGCCTGGAAATGTGTGCAGCCGTCCACCATTGCCTGTTCTTCCAGTTCAACAGGGACTTCATCGAAGAAGCCGATCAGGAACCACGTCACCATGGGCAGCACAAACGTGAGATGCGCTGCGATGACCGCCCAGAGGGTGTCCAGCAGGCGTGTGTGATACATGATCAGGAACAGAGGAATGATCAATATCGCGGGGGGAACCATCTGCGCCGCCAGAATACCAAAACGTACGCCCGGGCCGCCGGTGCGAAACCGGGAGAACGAATAGGCCGCCGGGCTGCCGACCAGCAGTGCAATCAGGACGGCAGCGCTGCCCACCAGGATGCTGTTCAGCAGGTTATGAGGGACATCCGACTCGAACAGCACTTCCTGCCAGTTGTCCCATGCAGGTGAAAACAGCCACACGTCAGGATGGGCCACCAGGTCGGGCGGCTTGATCGAGGTCAGCGTGATCCAGAAATAGGGGAATACAACGGCCAGGGTTGCCGTGATCAGGATGATATTTCGTGTTATCCGCCAGAGTGGACTTTCTGTTGTCGTTTGCATCTTATCCCTGCTCCTGCATCTGCTGCCTGATCTGGTGCTGCCGTCGTGCTTGCAGGCGCAGCGGCAGCCTGTCCAGCGACCAGTACACCGTGAAGGCCATCAGAATGACGACCACCACAAGCCCATAGCCCATTGCTGCTGCCTGTCCCATCCGGAAGAAGCGGAAACCAACTTTGTAGATGTGGAACAGGATGGTTTCGGTTTGTTCACCCGGGCCGCCGCGCGTGATCGCCCAGATGTATTCGAAAACCTTGAAGGCGTCCAGTCCCCGGATGATCAGCGCTGCCATGATGACCGGACGCATCAGCGGCAGCGTCAGATAGCGCAGGATGGCGAATCCGCTGGCCCCATCAATCCGGGCGGCCTCAAACGGCTCCAGCGGCAGGGATTCGAGGCCAGCCAGCAGCAGCAGTAGCATGAAGGGCGTCCACTGCCAGACGTCAATCAGGATGATGCTGAGCAGTGCCAGTTGGGGGCCGAAGAAGTCAATACTGATATTGACCTTGCCCAGCAAGAAGGGGATAATGCCCAACTGCGAGTTTAGCAGAAAGCGGAAGATCAACCCGACCGCAATGGGGGTGATGAACATGGGCGTGAGCAAAATGGCACGGTAGGCATTGCGCAGCGTGCGCTGTTGATAAAGCAGGTGCGCCAAGCTGAAGCCGATGATGAACTCCAGGCCAACAGCCGAAACGACAAAGATGACGGTGTTCTCCATCGCGTTCATGAACGATGGATTCTGCGGAAGCTCCATGTAGTGTCTCGCACCGATAAAGGTCACATCGTTCAGGCGTGTGAGCTCGTAATCGTGCAGCGACACCCAGAAGGAGAACAGCAGCGGATAGAGCAGCACGGCTGCAATCAGCAGTAGCAGCGGCAGCACCAGGGCGTGCTGCAGCGAGAAGCGCCAGCGTCCGGGGGATGTCCTGGTCATTGCTGTAGTCTCCAGGGAAAGGTTCAACAAAAGCCGGGGGAAAAGTGAAGCCTTCCCCCCGGCATACGGCTGCGGATATTGCTTACTCTTCCAGAACGGCCCGGACGGCCTCCGCGGCATCGGCCAGCGCCTCTTCAGGCGCTTTCTCCCCGGCGACCGCTGCATTCAATTCCGTGCCGACGACTTCGATCAGCTCTTCAGCATGATCACCCCAGGCCAGCGGTTCGGCGTCTTCCAGAATGGACAGCACGGTGGTGTAGTACTCCTCGCCAAATCCTTCTTCCC
>JALSTC010000213.1 GCA_026983935.1 Ardenticatenia bacterium | reverse complement strand
GTAAAATGCCTGAAAATGGGAGACGATCGTGTCTTCTGGCAGGTGCCAGCGATCTTCCAGCACTGCCAGAAACACGTCGTAGTTTGTGCTGCGCGGGTCCCGATTCTGGAGAACAGCCTGCAGTGCGTCCGTTACGTCGTCCCCGGCACTATCAATCCCCGTGCGTTCGCGGAAAAAGGCATTCCAGGTTTCCCGGCTCTGCTCAAAGTTGCTGTTTGGATTGATGAGTAGGGTATCATCCAGGTCTAGAAGGACAGCCTTAATCATCCGACTCTTCCAAAGCTCGCAGAAAGGCTTCAAGGCCGGGGCGTTCGGCATTGCACTGCGGGCAGCCTACATAAGGATTTTCAACAGCGATGTGATGCCTGGCGCAGGAAGCTTCCACAACAAAGCGGCGGCCCAATTTCCACAGGCGCGGCTCGATCGTCACGTTCAGCCGCAGGTCGGGGCTGGCGTTGGCTTTCAGGATGTCCGGCACAGGGCACAGGGCACAGTCGCTTGGCTGCCAGCGGAGCGAATTCAGGTTGTCCTTGAGCAAGCGGCATTCCTGTATGTCGCGTCCACGGTGGAAATCTGCATAGTAGTGCGGGCAGTCCTTCCCGGCAGGCGTTTGCATAGGTGTGTTCTCCAGGTGATGACTGCTGCCTGCTCAGACGCGGGTGACATAGCTCCCGGTGCGTGTGTCAACCCGGATCACATCACCGACGTTGACAAACAGGGGCACGGTCACCTGCAGGCCGGTCTCAACCGTAACTTTCTTCGTCGCCCCGGTGGCCGTATCACCGGCAACAGCCATTTCTGCATCCACAACTTCATAATCCACTGTTGTGGGCAGTTCGTAGTCAATGACCTCATCCTCATAGCTCAGCAGTTTGAGCTGCATACCCTCTTTGAGGTATTGAATATCGTCGCCAAAAACATCACGGCGGAGTTCCGGCTGGTCAAAGGTCTTGATATCCATGAATGTCAGCATATCGCCGTCCGCATAAAGGTATTCCACCACCCGGCTTTCCAGGCGGATATCCTGCACGCGATCGCCGGACAGGAAGGTCTGCTGGATTGTCGCACCTGTGCGCAGGTTGCGCAGTGTGGTGCGGATGGTGGCCTTGCCGCGTCCGGGTTTGTGGTGCTGATAGTCCAGCACTTTATACAGCTCACCATCCATGGTGAATGTCACGCCTTTGCGGAGTTCGTTGACGTCAATCATTACGTTTTTCCTTCTTGCATTCAGAATTGCGCAGTAGCGGCCCGATTATAGCGGGCGACGCCGCCACTGTCATATCAGTCTCCCAGGCAGGTGCCAACCAATCTGGCGCTGTGAATCCAGGGGTGGTCCAGGGGGACAACTTTGCGTTTGCCCGCGACCTCACTCAGCGGCACCGGGACGCTGCCATCCCCGCGGGCGGCAACCATGACACCGAAAACCCCTTCATTGATGAACTCGGCACAGGCTGTGCCCAGTCGTGTTGCCAGCAGCCGATCGGCAGGCGAGGGAGCTCCGCCGCGCTGCAGATGTCCCAGAATGGTGACTCGTGATTCAAGACCGGTCAGGTCTTCCAGTTTCTGAGCCAGCACCACCGTGCGGCTTTGAGGAGGGCAGTTCTCGATTTCTGCTGGCGCTTCAGTTGCCTTTTTCTTCTTCTTGTTTTTGTGCCTGGAGGCTTTTTTCTGCGCTTCAAGCGCTTGGGCTTCCTCGATAGACAAAGCGCCCTCAGAGACGGCGACAATACTGAAGTGCTTGCCGCCACGGCTGCGTTCCAGAATGGCATTGGCAACGCTGTTGATGTCATAGGGGATTTCCGGAATCAGGATGACATCGGCTCCTCCTGCGACACCTGCGCCGAGCGCCAGCCAGCCCGCGTTATGCCCCATGATCTCCACGACAATGATACGATGGTGGCTGTGGGCCGTGCTGTGCAGCCGATCGATGGCCTCGGTGGCGATTCCCAGCGCTGTATCAAAGCCGAATGTCACGTCAGTCATAGCTACGTCGTTGTCAATAGTCTTGGGCAGGGTGATGATATTGAGGCCCCGCTGCATGAGATGATAGGCGTTTTTCTGTGTACCGCCGCCGCCGAGGCAGACCAGCGCGTCCAGATGGTGTCGGTGGTAGTTATCAACCAGCACATCAGTCATGTCCATGACCGAATTTCCAACCGGCATTTTCTGGGGCTTGTCCCGGCTGGTTCCCAGAATCGTGCCGCCAAGGGTGAGTATGCCGGACAGTGCATGGCCTTCCAGGCGCACGGTGCGGTTTTCCACCATGCCGCGAAAGCCATCTTTGAAGCCGATGACCCGCATGTTGAAACCATTTTGCGCAGCTTTCCCTACACCCCGGATTGCCGCATTCAGGCCGGGGCTGTCGCCACCTGCCGTCAAAATGCCGATAAACCTGTCCATACGATTTGCTCCCTGAATCTCATTCGTTTGCAGAGTGGATGCGGTTATGCAGTAGGCCGCTGCTCACCGGCCAGCCAGGCGCTTGCTTCGTCTGGTAGATCGGCCAGTGGTTTTCGCCGGATGGTGCATTCGGGCAGCGAATCCAGGAAATACTGCCCGTAGTTCTTGCTCAGGATGCGACGATCCAGGATGACGATGACGCCGCGGTCGGTTTTGGTGCGGATCAGGCGTCCAAAGCCCTGACGAAAGCGGAGAATGGCATCTGGAACAGCGTACTGTGCAAAGGAGTTCTCAAACGTTTCCGCTCGCGCTGCAAAGATCGGATCGCTTGGCACGGCGAAAGGCAGCCGCGTGATCACCACAACGCTCAGATCCTCGCCTGGAATGTCCACGCCTTCCCAGAAGCTCCGCGTGCCAAGTAGCACGGCGCGGTCGGTTTCTTTGAAGCCGGTCAGGAGTGCCTGGCGGCTGCTGCCGTCGCTCTGGTCAAACACAGCGATATCTCCCAACGCCAGACGGGGGGCAATGGCCTGTGCCGTTCTGCGAAGTTGTGTATAGCTGGTAAACAGCCCTAACAGCCGACCATTGGTGGCGGTTGCCAGCGCGATCAATGTTTCGGCGACGGACGTCTGGTACTCACGATTATTGGGTTCCGGCATGTCCGTTGGCAGGTAAAGCAGGGTCGAATCACGGTAGTTGAATGGTGAGCCGACATCAAGCGTGTTGACTTCGTAGGCGTGCAGTCGATCCTGGATGTAGTCAAACGACCCGGCGGTCTGCAGCGTGGCGCTGGTCAGGATGACTGTGTTCTTGGGCCGCCATAGATGCTGATCGATCAGAGGCCCGACGTGCAGCGGCGCGCTGTGGATAGACATGCGGTTTCTGTCCTGCCCGATCTGCACCCAGTAGATCGTATTGGCGTCTGGTTTGTGGGTGAAGGCCTCAAGCTGGTAGTGGATTTCTTCCATGCGGCGTGCAGCGGCGCTGAGACTGGCAACAATGTCTTCATAATCGGGGATGTCATAGTCTTGCAGACGGCTCAAGGCCAGCGCCAGCTTGCTCATGGCGCTGGAGATGCCGGTTGTGAACTGGCTGAGTGTGTCCCATGCGGCCTGCACCTGCCCGAAACCTGGTTTGTCGCGCAGCGCCTCGGTGATACGTATCTGGTTGACGTATTCGCTCTGGTGCAGATGTCTGCCGTCCTGCAGGAAGCGCAGCAGCGCATTGAAGAGAGCGCCGATATGGAAGTCCATCGCGCTGATGGCCTCCTCAACGTTTTGCACGTAGGCTGTGAGCTGTTCGAGGTGTGTGGGGGGAATGGCGTTGCGTGCACTGTTCAGCAGATCACCAAGAATGCCGGATCGCCGCCCGCCAAGTTCGGCCAGTTGACGGCGCAGCGCAATCTGATCGAGGCGGAAGCTCAGGCCGTTGGTTGTGGCCGCTTCCAGATGGTGTGCTTCGTCCACAATCAGATAGCGATATTCTGGCA